>JBBRUM010000202.1:0-6771 GCA_038247815.1 Tepidisphaerales bacterium
CACCGGAGTGCACTCCGGCAAGCTCGGCAAGGAGCCCGACGCGGGCACCCTCGCCAAGCTCTCCTCCATCGCCGGCGAGCTCCTCGTGATCTTCGGAGACGTCGATCCCCACGTCCCCAAGCCGGCGCGAGACGCCATTTCCGCCGCACTCTCCGGCACCCACGCACGACACAAAGTCCTCGAAATCTCGGGTGAACACGCGTTCATGCGCGACGAAGGCCCCCGCTACGACCCCCAAGCCTCCGACCGGGTCTACGCCGAAGCCGTCGCCCTGTTCCGCAAAACCCTCCTCTGAATCCGCCCCTCCCCCCTCCCCCC
This sequence comes from Tepidisphaerales bacterium, assembly GCA_038247815.1. Classification (GTDB taxonomy): domain Bacteria; phylum Planctomycetota; class Phycisphaerae; order Tepidisphaerales; family Tepidisphaeraceae; genus JBBRUM01. The sequence continues at coordinate 319 of JBBRUM010000202.1, forward strand.
CCTACCCTCGCCCATGCCCCTCGCCGCCGCCGTCGCCCACGCCAAGTCCCCCGACGTACGCGCCGCCGTCCACGCCCTCTACGCCGACCTCAGCCAACTCATCGCCGCCCGCAAACCCCGCTGCGACGCCTCCGGCCGCTGCTGCCACTTCGACGCCTACGGCCACCGTCTTTACGTCACCACGGCCGAACTGGCGACCTTCGTCTCCGATCTCGACTCCCTCCCACCGTCACCGTCGCCCTCTTCGCCCACCTCCCTGCCCGTTCTCGCCAGCTCGACGCCAGCCTCCCCAGACTGCCCTTTTCTCGCGTCGAATCTTTGCTCAGTTCACACCATCCGCCCTTTCGGGTGTCAGATCTATTTCTGCGACCCGACCGCGACGAGTTGGATGCAGGACACTTACGCCGCGTTTCACGTGCGGCTAAGGGAACTGCACGACCGCCATGGCTTGGAGTATCACTATGTGGAGTGGCGGACCGCCCTCGCCCAGCTCGGCAAGGACGTCCTTCGCCGAGGTATTTAACGCCCGATGTCCCGCCCCTTTGACAACCCCCGCCCATCGTGGTTTACTTCGATCTCTACCCCCACTGGCGGAAGGATTCACTCTCCCATGAAGAAGCTCACTGTTCTCGCTCTGGTCGGTTTTGCCCTCGTCTCTGTCGTCGGCTGTGCGCGTCCCGGTGAACTGGGGCACACCCCCGCCCTGACGACCAAGGAACGCTACAACGCCATCGCCCGGAACTGGGACAACGAGGGGAAGCAATCGCAGGACGACATCGACACGCTGCTCCTGCTCCGTCCCCAGTCCCGCCTAAGCCCGTGGAACTTCCGTTAGTCAGTTCTCCCTACGCGGTCGTCGGCCCTTAAACGGTCGGCACCTCTCGGCGCGTCTCGGCCGCAGCTGGTCTTACATTGCCCTCAGCGAAATCAAAACCGGCGGGCGCCCATGCGTCCGCCGGTTTTCTTGTTCGGGGCCTTATCGAATGTCCAGTCTTAGGCCGCGTTGCCGACCGACAACTTCACCGACCGGGGGCGGATCACCCGGTTGACCGTGACGTGCTTCTTCCGGGCGGATTCGAGGTGGGCGAGGTACTGCTGCAGGGCGGTCTCGTCGAACTGCGCCAGGAACTGCGGCGCGGCGGTGGTGTTGTACTGGCGGATGTCGTCGATGAGTTGGCGTTTGTTCATGGTCGCTCCCGAAGGTAAGGTTGGGGAATGAGGTTGGGACACTACCGCTGGCGGAGAGGCGTCGTGCGGGCGGTCGGCCGCGAAGTGTTCCGTCGGTTTCCGCCAGTGAAACCATGGCGGCGTCCGATAGAACCTGTGACTCTGATTGTTCCCATCGGCCTTCGAACGTTTCCGCCTTGAATTCGTCGTCGGGGTATCTTGAGATCTTCCGTAACTCCATTGTTTAGCGTCCCATAACGACATTTCTCGCCCTCGTGGCATACCCTTTTCAACCATGTCCAACCCCACCACCATTCCGCCCGCCAAGTCCTCCGAGTCGGACCCATTCCGCCGGTTGCACAAGATGTCCACCACCGCCGGCGTCGGGGCACACGACTACGTCGCGGTCAACACCCCCGCGGTCGTCTCCGCCATCGCCGGAGCAGCCTCCCTCTCGGCGCTGCTCACCCCGGGAATGCTCGTGGTCCCGGGTTTCGCGATCGTCTGTGCCGTGGTGGCGTGGATGCAAATCGGCAAGAGCAACGGCACGCAAACGGGCAGGCTCATTGCGGTTTTCGGGTTCCTGACGGGCTTGGCGTTCTCCACCTATGTCGTCGCCGGGCAAGTTCGTGAAGCCCGCGCCTTCGCCGAATCCCGCCGCGACATCGCCCAACTCTTCACCGATTTCAGCGCCGCCACCGCCAAAGGCGACCACAAAGCCGCCTACGAAGTTTTCGGCCCCGCGTTCCAATCCCAAACCAAGTTTCCCAACTTTTCAGCTTTCCTAAAACTCCTTGAAGACAATCCCAACTACGGGAAGATCACCTCCATCACATGGAATGAGCGCCTTCAAGCCGTCGCCGACGCCACCGGTGAAGGAAGCGACCTCGCCCGCGCCTCGGTTATCCTGGGCGTTGAGAAGTCAGAAGCCAAAATCCCCGTCGACGCCGTGCTCGTCCGCAGGCGATCCAATGAGAAGTGGACCATCGAACGGTTGTCTCCCCTCTTCGAGCAGGAACAACAACAGCAAGGCCCCCCCGGCGGACCCCGCTGAACCTCGAGCAGCCGCCCGCATCCAATTAACGCCCGCGGTGGTCAAGGTCCGATAAGCCGATATCGCGCCGTCGTTGCGTTGTCACGCACGCGGGCCGTCGATAACCAAGGTATGACGACTCGATTTTCCCGCAGCGTTCTGTTCGCCGCACTCGCCGCACTCCCGGCCACGCTCGTCGGCTGCGCATCTTCGGGGCCGTCGACCGCGAGCGTCGCCGCCCCGCCAGAGTCGATCGTCGAGGCGCCCCGCCCCCCCGCCACCCCCATTTCCGTTCTCGGCGAAGTCGCAACGCCCTCGGGCCCCGCCGTGCGGTCCTCCGCGCTCTCGTCGTTCCGCCAGCACACCTTCCTCGCCGACGGCGCCGACGCCGACATTGAGCTCGACCCGTCGAACACCTGGATGGTCTTCACCTCCACCCGGCACTCCGCACGGCCGAAGATCTACCTTCAAAAGACCGACGGCGTCACCGTCACGCAGCTCACAGCCGACGACGCCGACGACGCCCACCCCACCTTCTCGCCCGACGGCAAGACCCTCGCATTCGCCTCCAACCGCACCGGCCGCTGGGCCATCTACACAATGGACACCGACGGAAAGTCCGTCGTACAGCTTACCAATTCGCAGTCGCAGGACCTGCACCCGTCGTTCTCGCCGGACGGTAAGACGCTGGTCTACTGCTCGATGGGTACCCGATCCGGCGAGTGGGAACTTTGGACGGTCGATCTCGCCACCAGCGCCCGGCGCATGATCGGCGAAGGCCTCTTCCCCGTATGGTCCCCCGACACCACGGTAAGCCGTATCGCCTTCCAAAAACCCCGCAAACAAGGCACACGCCACTTCTCCATTTGGACCATCGACCTTGCCGGAGGCGAACCGCGCCGACTCACCGAAGTCGCCACCTCCGCCCAAGCCGCCCTCGTCACCCCCTCGTGGTCCCCCGACGGCAAGTCCCTCACTTACGCGAGTATCGCTGACGCGACCACCACTAACGCCACCCAACACGATCTTTGGCTGGTCAACTCCGATGGCACCGGGCGGCAGCGCCTGACTGACGGCGTCGGAACGGTGCTCTCACCGGCGTTTGCTTCGTCGGGCCGGGTGTTCTTCATCTCCGACCGCTCGGGCGCCGAGTCCGTGTGGAGCCTCCGCGGTTCTGCGATAACGCAGCCCGCCAGCGCCGACGCCGCGCCCGCACCCACACCGGACAAGCAAGCCACCACCGAAACACCGTAGCAACCCACACACGGAAGGACTGAACATGCGCAAGGACGCGCCTCTCGCCGCCACCGCCGCCCGACCCATCGCCCTCGCCGTCATCCTGTCGCTCCTCGCCGGCTGCGCGTCGTCCGCTCAACCGTATGGGCGGGAGTCGAAGGTGTCGGTGTCTTCGTCGAAACACCTCGTCTGGGCCGTCGCCCCCACCGTCAACCTCTCCGGGCAGAGCGGCGTCGATCCGCTACTACAGTCAGACCTGGTTTTTCAGCAGCTCCAGCAGGTCGCCGGACTCACCGCGATTCCCGTCGATCGGGTCGCCACCGTATACGCAGCCGTCGGGCTCGAACGCGTGCAGTCCCCCGAGCAGGCCGCGATCATCTGCGACCTCCTCGGCGCCGACGCGCTGCTCGTGCCCACCGTCACCGCGTGGGAACCGTACAACCCGCCGAAAATGGGCGCGTCGCTGTCGCTGTTCACGCGACCGGGAACGTTCGTGCGACAGTCGGACATCGACCCGCGCGAGCTGGTGCGGCGGGCTTCGCCGCCGCCGGGATCGGCACTGCCCCCTTCGGGTCGAGACGGGTACTTCCAGGCCGTCGGGATGTTCGACGCGGCCGACGGCTCGGTCCGGGAAGCCCTCCAACGCCACACCTATGGCCGCACCGACCCCGCCGGCCCCTGGGGCGCGAAGGAATTTCTCGTCAGCTCCGACCGCTACGCCAGCTTCGTTTACCGGCAACTGACCAAGGGCCTGCTCGACCAGCTTTACCGCAAGATTCCTGGTGAAGCCGAGCTCGCCGCGGCCGCCACCGGCGCCCCAGGCGGCGCCAAAAATTCCAACAAATCATCAATTTATCCCGACGGCGGCCCCTCTGGGCCGCAACCTTTCCCCTCAAACCGCCGATAACAAAACTGTGAGCCCATCCACCCCACCCAACCCGTCCAGCCCTTCACCCGCATCCAAGTCAACCGGCGGGGATGCCCAAACCCCCGTCAAAACACTCAGCCTCGTCAAAGGCGACGACCAGTTCCACTTCCGATACGAAGAGGGCAAGGAGACCGAAGTGCTCCAGTCTCTCGTCGAGATGGTCAACCGCCGCGACGTCGCGTTCGACTGGTTCGACGCCGCCGTGCTCTCCCACCAGTTGGGTCAACATTTGTCCAAAGAACTCAAGGGCTATCTGCCGAAGAAGGTAGCGTAGTTATTGGTCTTCGCCGTCCGCCGTGCCGCGTCTCCGACGCCACCACGCGGACACGATGGCCGCTTCAGCGGGGTCGGCTCCTTGGCCCCGCATGCGAAACGGGGACCGTATCGCATCGGGCCTGTCACGCGGGATTTCATTCGTCCTCCCGCAACTCGACGGGCATTAATCTTTACGGACGACCTCAATTGGTCACCGTCGCCATGAACATCAATTCCGAAACCATCCCCGCCGCTTCGACACCCGCCACCTCACCGGCGGCACCCACAACCGCCAGCCCCCTCTCCGCCTCCGACAGGCACATCACGCCCCTCGTCAGGGCCTTTCTCGACTACCTCAAGTTCGAACGCCACTTCAGCGACTACACCATCAAAAGCTACGGGGCCGACCTCAGTCAGTTCGGCCAGTTCCTCGCCGGAGAAATCGGCCGCCAAGCCTCCTCCACCGCCGCGCTCCCGCCCCCGAGGTCCCCCGAGGAGCTGGACCAACGCTTCATCAAAGTCGAACCGCTCAACGTCCGCGAGTTCCTCGCCTACCTCTACGGCCAGAACTACACCAAGAGCACCACCGCCCGCAAACTCGCCACCCTCCGCAGCTTCTTCAAGTTTTGCATCCGCCGGGGAATGGTGTCCGTTCACCCGCTGTCGACGATCCGTACGCCCAAGCAGGAAAAACGCCTGCCCAAGTGCCTTGATCTGGAACAGGTGCAGAAGCTCCTTGATGCGCCGGGCGATGGTGACCTGCTTTCCGCCCGCGATAAAGCCATGCTCGAGGTGCTTTACTCCTCCGGCATCCGCGTCTCCGAACTCGTCGACCTCACATTCGCCGACATTGACTTGCAAGAGGGCGTGCTCCGCGTGAAGGGCAAGGGCCGCAAGGAACGCCTGACTCCGATCGGCTCGCAGGCCATCCGCGCACTGCACCGATATCTTGAGCTTCGTACGGCTTCGCTGCCCGTTGGGGCGGACCATCCGAAGGAAGTTTTTCTCAACAAGCACGGCCAGTCGCTTTCGACGCGGTCGGTCCGCCGGAAGCTTGATAAGTATCTCTCAGCCGCCGGCTTGGACCCTGGGATCTCGCCGCACACCCTGCGGCACTCCTTCGCCACCCACCTGCTCAACAACGGCGCGGACCTCCGCTCGGTGCAGGAACTACTCGGACACCAGTCGCTCTCGACGACGCAGGTCTACACCCATCTCACCACGGCGCGCGTCAAGCAGGTCTACGACCAAGCCCACCCTCGCGCCAGCATGCCTCACCCGGCCAACCCCAAGCCCCCCGAGTACTACCCCGCCAAAGCCGGATAGCCCGATCGCAACAACTCAAAACAAAAAGGCCCGCGGAACTCTCCGCGGGCTTTTTTGTTTTGTGTCGCACCGTGCGACATCACGTTCGCCAGGCCTTCTGCTTGAAGTTGTTCTTGATTTGCACGAACGCCGACCGCTCGACGGTCTTCTCACTCGAGCCGCCGAAGATCAGAAACACCGCCCCGCTGCCGGACTTGCTCTCGGTGTAGTTCCACCGCCAGATTTCGGAACCGGCGTCGACCGTCGTCTTGCTCGTGGGCGCGCCGAGCGTGGCTTCGACGAAGCTCGCCGTCGACGTCCCGGGCTCGAGCCGCGAGAAGGTTGACTCGGGAACAAAGTTCCCCGGCCACTTCTCGGTAGTTGACGACGACACCAGGCACCCGCCCGCCGTCGCCACCATCGCCGCCTAGATCACCACAACCATCCTTGGCTTGACGATTCGATCTCCTTGAAAAGCGACTGTACGCGGTCGTCGTACTCCACTTGACACCCTTCCCTTACCAGCGTG
>JBBRUM010000203.1:0-6765 GCA_038247815.1 Tepidisphaerales bacterium
CTTCCTACCTCAAGCCGGCGGAAAGAACTCGCCCATCACCGCCGAAAACCTTGGTAGGACGTCTTCCCCTATCAACGAATAGGTGGCCGTGAATTGCGAAATCGTGTGGTCGATCCGGTGACCCCGTACCGTTTTCAAGTGCGGATTGACGACCCAAACCTGCCGCACCCCGGCCTGCAGGTACTCGTCGATTTTTGTCTTCACATCGATCACATCATCATGCAGTGAAAGCACTTCCACGCAAAGGTCGGGGGCCACGCGAATGATCGAGATCGCCGGAATCCGCGGCATCTTTTAATCGAAAAGTAAGAAACATCCTGTCGGCGGGAGTGCTTTTGGGTGTTAGCAAAGCAATAGATGTACCACTCGGTTGAGCACCAGCCGGTTCGTCTGGGTTTCTCGGCTGAAGTATCGACCTTCTTGGCGATGTTGAACGCGATCCACTGCGAGTCGACGGACATCCTTTTCGCCAATGGAACACCGCCGACAACCTCAAAGAGTTTGTCGTCCCGCTTGTCGGCGAAGTCTTCAACCACGGTGGACAGTGCCAATGTCATCTTGTCGAACAATTCCACATCACCCGCCACTTCGACCTCAACTTTACTTGACCCGACTGGAGAAATGTTCTAGATTTACCCTGTCCGCGCCGGGCACGGCACGGGCATTACAGGTGCGATGTCCATGAATCGAATTACCGTAATCATCGAGGTGGCCGTTATTTAGGCCAGTTTGACTGGACGTCGGGGCGACCCCTTGACCCACCAGCGGCTGGCCGGAAGTTGATCGTTTGTGACCCGCCGCTCCCCATAAGGGAGGTTGTAATCGAGGCGGGTCTGGCCAAAAACCTTGTAATCGTGCCCAACCCCCACCCCTCCCGATAGATCGCAGCAAAGAATAAAGTTTTCGGCCCGTCTCCGGCGACATTTATCGCAGGTGGACGCGGTCGAAGTCACAGCACCAACACCTACCGTTTGATGTCGTGGAACAATTGTCAGGAAACTACCATGAGCACTATTTCTTCCGATCCCGTGTCGCCGTCGATCACTGTCTCCTCCAAGGCGCGTTTTCAGGGCAAGTCCGGCGCGCAGATTCTGCATGAGATGCTCATTGGACCCCTCGGGGTGGAGGTGATCTTCGGCTATCCGGGCGGGGCGATCCTCCCGGTGTTTGACCAGCTCTATCGGACGCCGGCCAAGTTCATCCTCAACCGCCACGAGCAGGCCTCCGGCCACTGCGCCGACGGTTACGCCCGCGCCACCGGCAAGCCCGGGGTGTGCATCGTGACCTCCGGTCCGGGCGCGACCAACACGGTCACCCCCCTCGCCACCGCCCAGCTCGACAGCATCCCCATGGTCGTCTTCTCCGGTCAGGTCGCCACCAAGGTCATCGGCAACGACGCGTTCCAGGAAGCCGACGTCACCGGAATCACCCGCCCCTGCACGAAGTGGAACTACCTGATCAAAGACGTCCGCGAGCTCCCCCGGATCGTCAACGAAGCCTTCCTCATCGCCACCTCCGGCCGCCCCGGCCCGGTTCTGGTCGACCTCCCCAAGGATGTCACCACCGCCATCTGCACCGAGGAAGTCGACGACACCCCCCGCGAGCACATCCGCCGCCGCCGCAAGTCCAACCTCTCCGGCGGAAGCGCCAAGCAAGTCGCCGAAGCCGCCGAACTCATCAACAGATCCGAACGCCCCGTGCTTTACGTCGGCGGCGGAGCCATCATCTCCAACGCCTGGCAAGCCGTCCGCGCCGTCGCCGACAGGGGCAACATCCCCTGCACCACCACCCTCCTGGGCATGGGCGCGTTCGACGAGCACGACCCCAAGGCCCTGCTCATGCTCGGCATGCACGGTTCGGCCTTCGCCAACTACGCCGTGCAGGAGTGCGACCTGCTCATCGCCGTCGGAGCCCGGTTTGACGACCGCGTCACCGGCAACCTCGCGACCTTCGCCCCCAAAGCCAAGATCATCCACATCGACATCGACCCCACCAGCATCTCGAAGAACGTCGATGTCGACGTCCCCGTCGTTGGAGACGCACGGCACTCCCTCGAAGCCATGCTCCCCATGATCGAGTTCCGCAAACGCGAACCCTGGTTCGCCACCATCAACAACTGGAAAGCCAAGTACCCCTTCAAGTACTTCGACGACTCCGTCAACGCCAAGCCCCAATTCGTGCTTGAAGAAATCAACAGGCAGACCAAGGGCGAAGCGATGTTCACCACCGGCGTCGGCCAGCATCAGATGTGGGCCGCGCAGTTCATCCGCTGGCGCTACCCCCGCCAGATGATCACCTCCGGCGGACTTGGAACCATGGGCTACGGCCTCCCAGCGGCCATCGGCGCCCAGCTCGGCGCCCCCGGCCGCACCGTTATCGACATCGACGGCGACGCCTCGTACCAAATGACCAGCTACGAACTGGCCACCATGGCTGAGTACGACATCCCGGTCAAAGTCGCCATCCTGAACAATGAATTTCAGGGCATGGTCAAGCAGTGGCAGGATCTTTTCTACGACAAGCGCTACTCGGCATCGAAGATGAAAAACCCCAATTTCGCGGCAATGGCCGAAGCTTACGGCGTCCGGGGCATCCGCTGCGACCACAAAGCCGATGTCCCGAAGGTCGTCAAGGAAATGCTCGCCCACAAAGGCCCCGTCGTCGTCGATTTCTACGTCGAACCCAACGAACACGTTTACCCAATGGTGCCCTCGGGCAAGGGCCTGCACGAACAGGTCCTCGGCGTCGTCGGCCAGGAGGGCGGTGTGTTCGAGAACCACATGAAGAACCACGCGAGCGGCTTGGACATGGGCTCGTTGGCGTAACTGGTTTCAATTGAAACACAACGGGAAGCGGCTCTCCGAAACGAGGGCCGCTTCTTCGTTTCCCGCCCGGATAGACTCACCCCGTGACGACCGTTGAACGCTGGAGTGTGGTGGCGCTGATGACTGCGGTGGCGGTCGTCTTCGCGGCGGTCGCCATGCTCATCGGTTCGTGGATCGGGGTCGGGGGTTGGGCTCACTCCACCGCGTGGGGATTCGTGGTGCTCGGCGTGCATGGGCTGCTCTCGGTGCTGGCCGGAGCGGCGGCTGGTTGGGCGGTCGGGTGTGGCGGGGGGGTCGGGGCGCACTTGGGTCTGTACAACATGGCGACGCCGCTGGCGCTCGTGGCGCGGGTGCGGTGGCTGGGAAGGCACAGGCCGGGTTTCCTACCGGGGCACGGAGTCGCCGGCGGCCCGTTCGTGTTTCTCGCGGTCTGCTTCTGCGTTTACGCGGCGGGAGTGGTCGCCGCTGTCGCGATGGCGTTGTGGGCTTGGCCGCGGTGGCAGTGAACAACGCACCTGCTTCGCCAGACCGTTACTGCCCGAACTTGATCCGCAGGTCGAAGGTGTCCCCGGTATAGACCGAGAAGTCCACGGCTTTGGTCTTTCCGTCTCTGAACACCATCAGCGGACTGCGCCGCCCGTCCACCTTCTGCAGCGTCCGGTCGACGAATGGCGCGATCAGGTCGCCAGCGGGTCCGGTCCCCGTTGCGCCCAGCCGACTGAAGTTTGCGTGCATCGTGTCGTCCACCTCCATACTTCCCGACACCGTTATTGACAGCGGCAGCAGCAGCCAAGACCCCTTGACCGTGATAGTCCCGTCCAATCGGCGTGGGTGGTCCGACACCAGATCGATCGTCACCGAGCTGACCATGATTCCCCCGCCCCCCGCGCCTTTGCGCACCCCGGCTGAGAACACGTGCCGAAGCTCCTTCATTGGCGCGTGGAAGTGCAGCTCCCCCTGCTTCGCCCCCGCCAGCACCAGCCCCCGCTGACCCGACTTGTCCTTGAGCACGTGCAGCACCGCGTCTTTCGCGTCGAGTCGCAGCGAAAGCTCGCCCTTTTCATATTTCAGCGGCTCGGCGACGTACGACACGTCCCCCGCCCGGATCACGCGTTCCTGCACGGCCTTGCTGTCCAGCTGCGAAGGCTTGAACTCCGTCCGCACTCGCCACCCCGACACCTGCACCGCCACCGACCGCAGCTCGTCGTTCCCCCGCGTCGCCACCGTCACAGCCGACGACTGCGTAGTGGGCCCTTGCAGTCGCTTGTGATACCCCGCCTCCATCGCGACACGCAACGCCTCGACGCTGTTCACCGGGTTGGTGGTGTCCAGCGGGAACGACCCACCGCCCTTGCGCCCGTCGAACAGTGGCGGCCCGAGCGGCCTGGTGCTCGGCGCGTCCGACCGCTTCCGCGTGCCGCACCCCAGCGCCAGCGACGCCACCAGCAACCCCACCACCACCCCCGAAGCACGCCACGTCCAAGTAGCCATAGGTCAGACCTTAGCGCCCCAATCCCCCCGGAAAACACCCCCTCGGTTTGACTGCCCCCCATTCGTGCTGTAGGTTTCCCGCTCATGAACGCTTCGACCGTTTATTGCTGGCGCTGGCAAGGGTTTTTTAGCCCTAGGCAAATTCTTGTTTCCTGACGCCGCCGCGTTCATCGTCGTTTCTTCCGTCTCACCGACTTTTGCGAGCCTCAGGAGTTTCTCCTGGGGCTTGACTGTTTTCGACCCCACCCCAAACCGCATCCCACCCACCCCGGAGCTTCAACCATGATCGTCGTGATGAACCAAGGCGCGTCCACCAAGGAGATCGACCACGTCAAAGCCCTCGTCCGAGAGATGGGTCTCAAAGACCACGTCATTGTCGGAACCGAGCGCACCGTCGTCGCCTGCGTCGGCAACGACCGTCTGAAGGACAAGTCCGTGCTCGAGTCGGCCCCCGGTGTCGACAAGGTCGTTCCCATCCTTGCCCCCTACAAGATGGCCTCCCGCGAGATTCAAAAGGATCGCTCCGTGGTTCCCCTCGGCGGAACCCTCGGCGGGTCCGTCGGCGGAACCAGGATCGGCGTCATGGCCGGCCCCTGCTCCGTCGAAAGCAAGTCCCAACTCCTCGAGATCGCACACGCCGTCAAAGCCCACGGCGCCACCTCCCTCCGCGGCGGGGCCTTCAAACCCCGCACCAACCCCTACTCGTTCCAGGGCATGGGCGAAGAGGGCCTCGAGCTCCTCGCCCTCGCCCGCGAGGAAACCGGCTTGGGCATCGTCACAGAGGTCATGGCGGTCGATCAGGTCGAGCTCGTCGCCAAGTACTCCGACGTACTCCAGGTCGGCGCACGCAACATGCAGAACTTCAACCTGCTCAACGCCGTCGGCGAAGTCCGCAAGCCCGTCCTGCTCAAGCGCGGCATGTCCAGCACCCTCGAAGAGTTCCTCCTGGCCGCCGAGTACATCATGTCCCGAGGCAACAACGAGGTCATGCTCTGCGAACGCGGCATCCGCACCTACGAAGAGTATGTCCGCAACACACTCGCCCTCGCCGCCGTCCCCGAGCTACACCGCGTCTCCCACCTCCCCGTCGTCGTCGATCCCAGTCAGGGCACCGGAAAGAACCACCTCGTCGAACCCATGTGCCGCGCCGCCGTCGCAGCCGGGGCCGACGGACTGATCATCGAAGTTCACAACGACCCAGAACACGCCATGACCGATGGCGCACAGAGCATCACCCCGCCCCAGTTCGCCGCCATGATGGTCGCGATCAAACGCATCGCCGCCGCCGTCGACCGAACCGTCTAACCGTACTTACACTTCGACGTGAACAACGCCCGTCAAATGCACGAAGCCAATCGTCTCGCCTGGGACGAAGCAGCCCTCGTCTACGAGCGCGCCATCGACGCTGACGTCGCCCTCCTCCGCTCGGGAAAACACAACCTCCTTCCCCACGAGGTCCGCATCCTCGGCGACCTCGCCGTCTGGTGCGGCCGCGCCGTCCACCTCCAATGCGCCGGCGGACTCGATACGCTCTCGCTTTGGAAACTCGGCGCACGCGAGGTGCACGGCCTTGACATCTCCGACCGAATGATCGACTGCGCCCGCCGAAAAGCCCACGCCCTCCAAGCCCCCGCCCGCTGGCACCGCTGCGACGTTCTGGATCCCCCCCCGTCCCTCGATGCCTCGGCTGACCTCGTCTACACCGGCAAGGGCGCACTCCCCTGGGTCCAAGACCTCGACGCCTACGCGGCCGTCGTCGCCCGACTCCTTAAACCCGGCGGAACCTATTACTGCTTCGAGGGCCACCCCCTCTGCGGCGCCCTCGCCGACGACTCCGCCGATGTCCGCCTCGCCCCCAACACCTCCTACTTTTCAACCATCGCCGAGCAATACCGCGGCTGGAGCGCGCAGTACATCGGCGACCTCGGCAAGCCCCGCTCCCAGCACCTCCCCAAGTTCGAACGCCAATGGACCCTCGGCCAAATCGTCACCGCCCTCGCCCACCATGGCCTCCGCCTCTCCCGCCTCGAAGAACACCCCGAACCCTATTGGAACCAGTTCCCCCAACTCGACCCCGACCAAGCCCGCCGCATCCCCCAAACCTTCTCGCTGCTCATGCGAAAGGTCTGATCGCTTTCCCCAACAAAAAATCGAGGGTGCGCCCTCCGGCACACCCTCGAACCGCCGCCAAACCCGCGCCCTCACGCAAGCCGGCGAGCCTGAAATCCCTCCCCACCCCTAACCTCCGACCAACCCCACCCCGCCTGCCTCACCCTTTTCAGTGCCCCGCCCGCTTGGCCGTTGCCATTTTTTCCTTCCCCTCTTTTTCTTCTTTCTTCCCCTCTTTTCCACCGTGCTCCATATCTTCCTTGTCCCCCGTCTCGCTGTCAGACACCGGCGCATTGCGATACACGACGTTCTCCGCCGTCTTCGTCAGCAGCGCGTCCGC
>JBBRUM010000204.1:0-6746 GCA_038247815.1 Tepidisphaerales bacterium
CGTCACCGTGCAGGGGGCGCCAGACGTGATCGCCGCGCTGCGGGCGGAAACACTGGAGAAGAAGCCCAAGGCGATCCTGGAGTTCTCCCGCGACGACCTGCCGCCGGGCAAGACCCGCTCGCGCCGGCTGCGATACGACCTTCCGGATGGCTTGTCGGTGGTGCCCGAGGACCTGAAGCGCGAGGTGGAGTTCACGCTGGTTCCGAGGGTGAGAACGGACGAATAGGGAATGGATTTGGTCCACCCCGGCGCGGCCAACCTACACTTGCCCGCCATGACCGAAGTCAACGAATTTGTCACTTCCCTCGCCAGCCGGGCCAAGACCGCAAGTCGGGCACTTGTGTCGTTGCCGGGGCACGTTCGCGACACGGCGCTGCTTCGGATGGCGGTCGAGGTGCGGGCACGCCGGGCGGACATCCTCGCGGCCAATGCGATCGACATCGCGGCGGCCGGTGAGGCGGGTCTGGCGGCTGCGCTGATTGAGCGACTCAAGCTCGATGACAAGCGTGTTGAAAAGATTGCCCGGGCGATCGAGGACATCGCGGGGCAGACTGATCCAGTGGGTCAGACGTTGGAGGGGTATGTGCGGCCGAACGGGCTGCGGATCGAAAAGCGGCGCGTGCCGCTGGGGGTGGTGTTGTTCTTCTACGAGTCGCGGCCGAACGTAACGACGGACGCGGCGGCGCTGTGCCTGAAGTCTGCCAATGCGGTGATCCTTCGGGGCGGGAAGGAATGCCTGCACTCGAACCGTGCTCTGGTGGTGGCGATTCGCGCCGGGCTGGAAGCCGCGGGCGTTCCGCAGGACGCGGTGGTGTTTCTCGACAACCCGGACCGTGCGCTCGTGCCGCCGTTGTTGAAGCTCGATCATCTGATCGACATCGTTATTCCGCGGGGGGGAGAGTCGCTGATTCGCGCGGTGGTTGAAGAATCGACGATTCCGGTGCTTAAGCATTTTACGGGCAACTGTCACGTTTACGTTGACGCGTCGGCTGGGGCCATCGCGGAGCAGGTCGTCGCGGTGTGCGTCAACTCCAAGACGTCGTACCCCGGCGGCGCGGTTTGCAACGCAGCCGAGAAGATCCTCTTCCACCAGGACGCCGCCCCCCTGCTGCTGCCGAGAGTGGCGGCGGCGCTACTCGCCCGGGGCGTTGAAATCCGGGGAGACGAGGCCACGTGCAAGCTGTTCCCGGGCGCCATTCCCGCGACGGGCGCCGATTGGCCGGAGGAGTACCTCGCGTTGAAGGTCGCGTTCAAGGTCGTGGGGTCGCTGGACCACGCCATTGACCACATCAACACCCATGGGAGTCGGCACACCGACGCGATCCTCACCACCGACACGCGGGCCGCCGACAGGTTTGTCGCCGAGGTGGACTCGGCGTCAGTGATGGTCAACGCCTCGACGCGTTTCGCCGACGGCGGAGAGTACGGATTGGGGGCGGAGCTGGGCATCTCGACCGACAAGCTGCACGCCCGCGGACCGATGGGCGCGACGGATCTGACGACCTACAAGTGGATCGTGACGGGGCAGGGACACTGCCGGTAGGGGTCGGCTGAGCGCTTCCAACGACTGGTAAAAAGTGATACATTCGCAATCCCTTTACGATCGGAACCCGTCATATGGCCAAGACCTACCAGTTCGTTTCCTATCTGTGGCAAGACTCGCACGCCTCGACGTTGGACGCGCGGCAGCGGCTGATTTATCGCAGCAATCTGCTCGGGTCAGACCAGAGGATCACGAACACCGGCGGGGGCAACACGTCCGCCAAGCTGCCGGAGACGGATCCGCTGACGGGGGAATCGGTTGAGGTGCTGTGGGTAAAGGGGTCGGGCGGAGACCTGCGGACGTCGAAACTGGAGAATTTCTCGTCGCTGTATCAGTCCAAGCTCTTGGGCTTGCAGGGGTGGTACGGCAAGCAGCCGGGGAACGGGGCGAAGACCGCCCCGGAGGACGCGGTGGTGGGAATGTACAACCACGCGACGTTCAACCTGAATCCCCGCCCGTGCTCGATCGACACGCCGTTGCACTCGTTCGTGCCGTTTAAGCATGTGGACCACACGCACCCGAACGCGGCGATTTCGGTGGCGGCGGCGAAGAACTCGGCTGGACTGACGCGGAAGATTTTCGGGGAGGACGTGGTGTGGACGGCGTGGCAGCGGCCGGGGTTTGACCTCGGGCTGAAGCTGCAGGAGCTGTGCGGCAAGCACTCGCTCGCCAAGGGCGCGATCATGGGGCAGCACGGGCTGATCAACTGGCACGACGACGACAAAGCCTGCTACGAGCTGTCGCTGGACCTCATCGAGAGGGCCGCGCAGTTCATCGCGGCGCACGACAAGGGGGAGAAGACCTTTGGCGGCCAGCGGCACGCGACGCTGCCCATCGAACTACGGCGGGAGGCTTTCCTGGCGGTGCTTCCCTGGCTGCGGGGGCAACTGGCCAACCAAGGCGGGGCGAAGAGGATGATCGCGACGATTCAGGACGACGACGCGACGCTGCGGTTCGTCAACTCGGTGGACGCGCCGCGACTCTCCGAGCTGGGTACGTCGTGCCCGGACCATTTTTTGCGGACGAAGATCAAACCACTGTTCGTCCCCTGGGACCCGGCTGGGGGGGATGTGGAGTCGCTGAAGAGGCTGATTCTGGGGGGGTTGGAAAAGTATCGCGCGGATTACGCGGCGTATTACAACTCATGCAAGCGGCCGAATTCACCGGCGATGCGGGACCCGAACCCGACGGTCGTCCTTGTGCCCGGGCTGGGGATGATCGCGTGGGGCAAGGACAAGAGCGAGTCGCGGGTGACGGCGGAGTTTTACACCTGCGCGATCGACGTGATGCGCGGGACCGAGGCGGTGGACGAGTACATCGCGCTGCCGCAGCAGGAGGCGTTTGACATCGAGTACTGGCTGCTCGAGGAAGCCAAGCTCAATCGCATGCCTCCGGAGAAGGAACTGGCGCGGCAGATCGTGGCGGTGGTGGGTGCGGGCTCGGGGATCGGGAGGGAGGTGGCCCATCGCATTGCGCCGGAGGGGGCGCATGTGGTGTGCATCGACCTGAAGAAGGAGGTGTCGGATGCGACGGCTGCGGAGCTGAACAAGAAGCTTGGAGACGGGATCGGGGTGGCGGGTTCGGGGATTTCGCGGTGCGGGTTTTCGATTGGATTGGCTGCGGATATCACCGCGCGGGTGTCGTTCCAAGCCGCGCTCGACGAGCTGACGCTGGCGTATGGTGGGCTGGATGCACTGGTGGTGACGGCGGGGGTGTTTTTCCCGCCCGACGCGGGCGGGCACATTCCGGATGAGCGCTGGGCGACGACGTTTGCGATCAATGTCACCGGCGCGTACATCGCAGCCGACGAGGCGTTCCACCGCGTTTTCAAGCCGCAAAACCTGCGGGCGAACATCGTGCTGACGACCTCGGCGAACGCGGTGGTGTCGAAAAAGGGGTCTGTGGCGTACGACGTGTCGAAGGCGGCGACGGCGCATGTGACGCGCGAGCTGGCGGTGGAGCTGTCGCCGCTGGTGCGGGTCAACGCGGTGGCACCGGCGACGGTGGTGCAGGGCTCGGCGATGTTCCCGCGCGAGCGGGTCATCTCGTCGCTGGCGAAGTACAACATCGCCCACACCCCCACCGAAGCGACCGAATCACTGACGACCAAGCTCGCGCAGTTCTACGCCGACCGATCCCTGACCAAAACCCCCGTCACCCCCGCCGACCAAGCCGAGGCGTTTTTCCTCCTCCTCACCGGCCGACTGTCCAAAACCACCGGCCAGACGATCCCCGTCGACGGCGGCCTGCACGAGGCGTTCCTCAGGTAGGAGTTCAACTCGCAGACGCAGAGAGAACAGAGAGCACAGAGAAGAAACAACTTGTATTGAATACCATTACAATTGGATTTTTACCCTGTGTCTCTTTGTCTCTGTGCTCTCCGTGCCTTCTCTGTTACCTCTTTGCCCTACGCGAGTTTCGCCAGTTCAGCGTGGGCGTCGGCGAGTTGCTGCCGGGTTTGGTCGACGAGTTTTTGGGGGGCTTTTTCGGTGTAGGCCGGGGAGGCGAGGCGGGCTTCGAGGGTGGCGGCGAGTTTGGTAAGTTCTTCGCGGCGTTTGGCGAGGCGGCTGGCTTCGGCGTGGGGGTCGATGATTCCTTCGGCGAAGAGTTCCATGCCCGCCGAAAGGAGGCGTGCGGCGCCTTCGGCTGGGGGACCGGGTTTGAAGTGGCAGAGGGCCAGGAGCTCGACGAGTTGGCGGGCTTCGTCGCCTAGGGTCCCAGCGGAAGTGGTGACGTAGATGACTTTCTTGGTTTCGACCTTGTGTTCGTTGCGGAGGTTTCGCAGTGCGCCGACGAGTTCTTGTGCGCGGGCGAACTCGGCTGCGGCGGCGGAGAAGTCGCCGGTGGGGGCGGTGGGCCAAAGGGCGTGGACGTGGCGCTTGGAGGGGGGGAGGCTCATGCCGGGGAGAGAGCGGTCGGGGAGGACTTCATTGAATTTGGACCAGATGGCTTCGGTGATGAAGGGGATGACGGGGTGGAGAAGCCTCAGTGCGGCGTCGAGCACGGCTGCCAGGACGGCGGCGGTGGAGCTTCCCCGGGCGGGGTCTTTCATGGCGGGCTTGATGGCTTCGAGGTACCAGTCGCAGAAGTCGCCCCAGAAGAAGTCGTAAAGGGACTTCGCGTAAGCGTCGAAGCGGTAGGTTTCGAGGGCGGTTTCAACGGCTGCAAGGGTGGCGGCGAGTCGGGAGAGGATCCACTGGTCGGGGAGTGATGTCGGATTTGCGATGCCAGATGTCGGATGGGGGGTGGATGCAAGTTGGGAGAGGACGAACTTGGATGCGTTCCAGAGTTTGGTGCAGAAGTTTCGGCCGAGATCGAATTTTTCGGAGGTGTTGCGGCCTTGGGCGTCTTTCTTGACGGGGAGGCGGACGTCCTGGGTTTCCGTGGCCATGGTGGCGAGGGTGAACCGGAGGGCGTCGGCTCCGTGGGTGTCGATGATCTCGACAGGGTCGACGCCGTTGCCCTTGCTCTTGCTCATCCGCTCGCCCTTGCCATCGAGGATGGTGGGGTTGATGACGACGTGGCGAAAAGGGATTTGGCCGAGGTTGTAGATGCCCATCATGACCATGCGGGCGACCCAGAGCGTGATGATGTCGCGCCCGGTGAGCAGCACCGCGCCGGGATACCACTTGGCGAGGTCGGCCGTGTTCTCCGGCCAGCCGAGCGTGGAATGCGGCCAGAGCCCGGAGGAGAACCACGTGTCGAGAACGTCGGGGTCTTGGATGTAGCCAGCATTTTGAAGGATGGTTTCGAGTTCTTCGTTGCCGGGACGGATGCACGCATAGCGCGTTGTCGTTCCGGTAGTCGAGTCGTGTGCCCGCTGGAAGTGGACCTGATCTCTAAACTCGGGCTTGAGTCGTTCAGAAGGATCGTGGTCCAAGGAGCTCTCGCTCGCCGATCCCTTGTTGTTCTCGCGGGTGAACGACCTGGCCCACACCGGAATCCTGTGCCCCCACCACAGCTGCCTGGAAATGGGCCAGTCGCGTTTCTCTCCCAGCCAGGCGAGGTACTGCTGTCCGTGGCGTTCGGGGTGGAACTTGATCGTGCCGTCGCGGACGGCTTCGAGGGCGGGTTCGGCCATTTCGGCCATGCGGACGAACCATTGGTCGGAGAGGTAGGGTTGGATGGCGGTTTTGCTGCGGTCGGAGAAGGAGACGTTGGCTTCGTGGGGTTTGATGTCGGTGTCGGCGTTCATGAATCCGCCGGCGCAGAGGTCTTCGACGACTTTCTTGCGTGCGGCTGAGAAGGTCATGCCGGCGTAGGCGGCCCAGGATGGGTCGGCGTCGTTGACCTTGCCGTCCAACGTCATGAGGTTGAGGATCGCGATTTTGCCCCCCTCCCGCTGCCACACCGCGTAATCGTTGGGGTCGTGGGCGGGCGTCACCTTCACGCAGCCGCTGCCGAAGGTCATGTCGACCAGAATCGGGTCGCCGATAATGGGGATCAGGCGATGGGTCAGCGGAAGTCGCACGTGCTTGCCGATCGCCCAGTTCCACCGCGGGTCATCCGGGTGCACGGCGACGGCGGTGTCAGCCAGCATCGTCTCCGGCCGGGTGGTGGCGACGGTCATCGACTGGTCCGTGCCGTCAATCGGATACCGGATCGACCAAAGGTTGGTCTTCACCGTTTCGGTGTAAAGCTCGTCGTCCGAAATGCTGGTCTGGAGGTGCGTGTCCCAGTTAACGAGGCGCTTGCCGCGGAAGACCTTGCCGTCCTTGAACATCTTGAAAAACGTCTCACGCACCGAGCGGGCGCACATGTCGTCCAACGTAAAACGAAGCCGAGACCAGTCGCACGAGCAGCCCATCCGCTGGAGCTGGGAAACGATTCGGTCGCCGTACTCCTGCTTCCACTTCCAGATGCGCTCCACCAAGCCCTCGCGCCCGACGTCATGGCGGGTCTTGTTTTCCTTTTCCTTGAGCTGCTTTTCCACGACGGCTTGCGTGGCGATGCCGGCATGGTCGACGCCGGGGATCCACAGGACGTTAAACCCCTTCATGCGGTGTGCGCGGATGAGGATGTCCTGAAGCGTGTTGTTGATCGCGTGGCCAAGGTGCAGCGCCCCGGTGACGTTGGGCGGCGGGATGACGATGCAATACGGCTCGCCGGGTGCTGTGGGGTCTGCAAGGAAACAGTTTTCGTCCTGCCAGGTTTTCCAGATGGAGGCTTCGAGGGTGGTGGGATCGAACTTGGCTGCGAGGTC
>JBBRUM010000205.1:0-6730 GCA_038247815.1 Tepidisphaerales bacterium
ACCTGTTCAGGGAGAGAAACCCGTTTCCGGCTGAGGGCTGAGGGGGGGCGGGGTGGACACCTCTCTAATCCCTGAGTATCGAACGATGGACGAAGGCAAACTCGAGTCCTCGAGGTGAGATGTCGTAAAGCAAGTAACCAGCCCCACGAAGCTGCGCAACCGCTTTGACGGTGCTTTGTACACCTCCCGAGCCAATCATGCGATGGTGAAACTCGACTAAAATCTGACCCACTTTTACCTTCGACTCTATAATGTCACTTATTACGCTGTACTCTGAACCTTCAATATCCATTTTCAAGAGGTCGACTCGGTTGTGGCCCAATCGACTCATAATGGTTAAAATTTTAAGAACTTCACCCCTGACCGAAGGCTGGGTTGAAACTTCAACTTCGTCGTTCTTCATCGCGTAGGAAACGTAGTGGCCCAATGGAAGAACGAAGTTCGCCTCACCGTCAACATTTGCGAGCCCCCACGGATGAAAATTGAATTCGGTCGGTAAACTTTGATTCTTCAGCCAATCGCGAGCGATTGGCGTGGGGTCAAAGGCATGGACCTCCACGCCAAATCGGGCAATCAGCCCGAGGTCAAATGAAACATCCATGCCGACGCCCACGCAATAGACGATCTCGCCAGGTGGTTCTCGCCATAGACGCCACTCACCATCACCTTGCCCCAGTCTAACGCTGGGGAGTTTGACATCAATCGTTAGTTCCGGATCAAGTCCCATTGTAATTCGCCTGCGAAGCTCGCGGCGGTCATGGAAGTCAAGGTAGCTTCGCTTTGCAAGTCGCAACACATCTTTGAGGGGCCCGGGAAGAAGAAATCTGATCTTCATAATGAATATTTCCTATGGGGCTTAGGAAGCAGACGAACGGGCTGAGGTAGGCTTTACCTCGGGGTGAGGGACTCAATAAGACAATTACTGGTTCATCGCCGGATTTCTCCTTCGAGTTCTGCGACGGTATGATAAAGTACATGGTAATTCAACCCTCATATGCTCCACGTGAGGGTCAGAGGCCTTAGGAAAGAGTGATAGGGAGAACGCGATGGCGGGAAAGACTTTCGACAGAATGCGTTGGGTAAAACGTCGCCTCGAAGAGGTCGCGTTTCATGCCAATCGCAAGCGCATTCCAAATAGGCCGAAGAAAGTGGTGGTGTTCCCTTGTGGTGGTGCAGATTTGGGTTCATCGAACCTTCGCGCGATCGAGCCGGCTAGGGAGCTTTTACGATGTGGTTGGCGTGCCGTTGTCGTTCCAGCAAAGTTTGATCTCGCGCAGAGACGCCGGATTCTCGCCATCGAGCGGCCGCAGATAGTGTTAATTCAGAAGGGCAGGCACCCGCTCAACCATCCTTCCGTCGCTGATGGCAGGCCCTATATCTTTGACATCGATGATGCGGACTATCTTTCTGAGGGGCAGAGGCAGCAGGTAGAAGGGCTTGTAAGACATGCAAGCCGTGTTATAGCTGGCAGTTCATCCGTGGCGAATTGGTGCCGGCAATACAACAGGCGGGTTGAAGTGATCTGGACCTGCACGCGCCCCAGTGCAACAGTGCAACCAGAGCGGGATCGTGAGAATGTGGTGACTTGGGCTCACTCAGACCCCGAGGGCTATCCAATGGAGGCTGAGTTCGTTTGCACCGTGATGTCAAAAGTTACTCCTCGCAAGGGTCTGGTTTTTCGTTTGTATGGCGTAAAGGATCAAGCCAAGTTGTCCCGGCAGTACGAGGGTGCTTTGCCGTACCAGGCGAATTTGGAGGTTCGGCCGTATATGTCCTATGGGAAGTTCCTGGCCTCTCTTCGTGAAGCTGCGATTGGTCTGCACGTCGTTGCGGAGGGGTCGCCATACAGTCTTGGCAAGAGTTTCGGTAAGGTATTGGCATATCTTGACTCTGGGGTGGCGGTTATCGCGAGTCCCGCCCTTGACCACCCGCGTTTCTTCATATCCGGGGTCAACGGTGTCCTTCCCCCGCACAATGCTGAACTTTGGGCGCAGGCGGTTGACGAGCTTCTTGATGCACCGGATCGCCGACGTGCGATGGTGGCAAAAGCATATGGTGATTTCACTAATCGATTGACGATGGATGTTTTTGCATATCGGCTTGGCGCTGCAATGGATAAGGTGATCGGTCACGATCAAGGTCTTGTCCACCAAGATGGTCATGAATTTCGTGGCGTTTGAGGTCGTCGCTGGACAAGGTGGGTTTGTTCCTGCCTATTAGGGCGCACTATCGATATGCAGAGCGGAGTCGAGCGTTTTGAGTACGGTTTGATTGTTGTGTGGCCGGTTTGGAGCCACCCTGAGAAAGGTAAGAGTTCGGTGAGGCACTCGTTGACGAGTGTGGAAAATTCCGCCGCCGGGGGCACGTCCGGCAGGCCCATGGCGCGGGTGGCAAGGGTGGCGAAGACGGCGTGGCCGGCGGGGGAGAGGCGGCCGGCGGGGAGAGGTGGCCGGGGTCGAGCATGAGGCGGGCGTGGAGGGCGGGGTGGGTGCGGTGGAGGGCGAGGAGGCGGGGGTGGGAGTCGATGCAGGGTACGCGGTGGGCGGCTGCGATTTCGCGATTGGCGGTCATGTAAGGGATGAAGGTTTGGTTTACGCCGCCGGTGTCGGTTTGCAGGCTTTAGTAGGTCTGGGGCGAGGGGAAAACGCCGAGGGATGCGAGTCGGGCGACGAGCTCGGCAAGCCGGTCGCAGTAGGTTTCCACGGGCATGTGCCACTGGTCGTTGCCGCCGATGGTGATGAGCGCGACGAGGGGCGCGAGGGGCACGATGTCGCGGTCAACCCGGGCGAGGAGATCGATGACGGTCTGGCCGGAGACGCCGGCGTTGGTGACCAGCACCTGCCTGCCGACGTGGATGCGCAGCGCAATGGAGACGAAGTCACCCCAGCAGAGATAGCCGCGGTTTTGCGGGCCGAACTCGGTGTTGGAGGAACCGAAGAGCACGACACGATGGCCAATGGAGGGACCCGTGTGGGGGCCGAGGCGCCAAGTTTCAAGGAGGCCGGGAAGGTCGGCGGTAGTCATGGGAAAGGCTACAGCCACTCTTGCGAGACTTCCGTTGCGGTCGGGCGGAAGCCGTGCTTGGCGAAGAAGGCGAGGGACTGGGCGTTTGGCGTGGCGATGAGCGCCCGGAAGCTCCGCAGGCCGCGGGCTGTTCCCCAGGTGCGGACGCGGGTGAGGAGGTCGGCGGCTAGGCCGGTGCCGCGGGCGGCGGGGGCGAGGTAGATGTCGTGGATGTAGACGTGGGCGGCGGTGAAGTACTTGGCGTCCTCGGGCATGGCTTGGGCGAGGACATAGCCGAGCGGCTGGCCGGAACTCGACTGGGCGAGCAGGCAGAACACGTCCGACTCGTCGTGGTTGTTCTCCAGCCAGTTGCGGTACGCCTCGGGCAGGCTGGGCGACAGGGTCCACCTGCCCGGGTCATAGGCGATGTGTTGCTCGCCGAGAGACTGGAGCAGGGCGAGGATGGCGGGCAGGTCAGCGGGGGCGGCGCGGTGGAGGGAGTAGGGGGGAGGCGAGTGCGTCGTGTTGGGGGGCATGGGTAGGATCAGGGTATGACGGCAGAACCGGTGGTGCTGGCGGCGGTCGTGGAGGAGTTCGGGTTTGCCAAACACCAAGCCGAGAGGGCGATCACGCACGCGGCTGACGACGACCCGCACTTTCGACTCCACGGCGAGCAATGCAGCATCGCGCCGTACATCAGGCATTCCGCCGAAAAATGCTGTCGAGGTGGACGGACGTCCTCACCACCCACGACGAGAAACCAGACCGCAACCGCGAAGCCGAGTTCGCCAAAACCCCGGCGATTCGCCGGGAACTCATCGGAATGTGGGACCGGGGGTGGGCCGTGTTGTTTGCCACGCTGGAATCCCTCGGCGAGGGGGATTCAAGTCGGACGGTGATGATCTGAAACGAGCCGCACACGGTGATCTGCGCGATCGTGCGTCAGGTCGGGCATTACTCGTGGCACGTCGGACAGATGGTGCTGATCGCCAAGTGCGCAAAGGTTGGACGTGGGGAGGGGTGGGGATATCCGACGACCACACCGAGAAAATCGCCAGAGTTTAATCCCGGGAAGGACATGCAATTTGCGGGTCACGTTCCGAAGATGCGATCGCCCGCGTCGCCCAAGCCGGGGAGGATGTACCCCTTTTCGTTGAGTTGGCGGTCGATGGCGGCTGCGTAAATGGGGATTTCGGGGTGGGCTTTGTGGAAGGCGGCGATGCCCTCGGGTGCGGCGACGAGGCAGACGAACCGCTGGGAGGTGACGCCGGCGCGTTTGAGGAATGTGGCGGCGGCAACGGCGCTGCCGCCGGTGGCGAGCATGGGGTCGATCAGGAGCACTTCGGTGTCGGCGATGTCGGGGGGAAGCTTTTTGTAGTAGCTCACGGGTTCGAGGGTGGCTTCATCGCGGTAGACGCCGAGGTGGCCGAGGCGGGCCATGGGCAGGAGCTTGAGTACCCCGCCGGCCATGCCCAGCCCCGCACGGAGAATGGGGACAAGTGTAATCTGCCGCGCGAGGGCGACGCCGATGGTCTGTTCCATCGGGGTTTGTACCGGCTTGGGGCGGGTCGGGAAGTCGCGGGTGACTTCGTAGACCATCAGCGAGGCGATCTCCTCGAGGATGGTGCGGAACTTCGAGTGCTCAGAGGTGAAGTCGCGCAATTCTGTGAGCTTGGTCTGGATCACCGGGTGGGAGATGAGGTGGACGTGGGGCATGGGTGCGTACCGGGTGGGGTTGGCGGCGGGGCGGCAGAGTCGAGTGATACCGGAAAACGGCTGGGAATGCGCCGAACGCGGGGTGCGTGGCGAGCCAACGCGGGTGGAAACATCCCGGGGTGGAGAACATCCGTGCGGCATGAACACATAGGCCCCACTCACCGCCGGTACACCTCGCGGCGGTGGCCGACGTCGATCACGAGAACGATCAGCTCCCCGTCGTAGATCTCGTAGATGATCCGGTAGTCGCCCACGCGAACGCGGTACGCCTGAAGACCGGTGAGCTTGACCGAACCGGGCGGGCGGGGGTTGTCGGCTAGCGATTCGATCTTCTCCAACAGCCGCCGGGCCATCTGATGCTCCGCCCGTTCCACCGCGCGCGACGCAGCAGGCTCATACTCGATGCGATATGCCATGGGTTAAAGTCCCAGCCTTCGCTTGAGCTGCTCGTGCGACACCGTCTTCATCTTCCCCGACCGGTACGCCTCCGATCCTTTCCGCGCGATCTCCGCGTCGCGCTGGTCGCGTTCGGCTCGGGTGAGCTGCTGGTATCGGCGACGGGAGACGAGCACGTACTCTTTTCCTGCAAGCTCGACGAATTGGGGAAGTGCGCTGGCCATGGTGAGCAAGTATACCCTCCCCAGCCGGAGCGGTCGGACATTCCCACCGCGTTAAACCGTGCTACTTGATCATCCCCATTTCCCTCGCGTACTCGAAGATTCCCCCGGCTTCGATGATGGGTAGGACGTCGCCGAGGGGTTTGAGGGCGTGGGTGGTGTTGCGGGTGTGGTTGGTGAGGGTGTAGGCCTGGAGGTCGAGGGTGAGTTCGTCGCCGGTGTGGATGGCGTCCACCAAGCGGGTCTCGGTTTCTAGGGGGAGGAGGTATGCCCCGTTGACCGAATTGCGGAAGAAGATCCGCGCGTAGAACTCGGCGACTACGGCGGTGATCCCGGCTTCGGCCAACGCCAGCGGCGCGTGCTCGCGTGACGACCCGCACCCGAAGTTCCTCCCGCCAATCACGATCGTGTACTCCGACCGAAACTGCCCCGGCTGGACGAACTTGGTGTTGCCCTTAGGCAGCCCGGCTTCGGCGTCGGGCACGCCGGAGTTGGCGTACGCGCCGAAGTACTTGCGTTCCTCCGGTAGGGCGGGGTTGTACGACAGGTATTGGGCGGGGATGATCTGATCGGTATCGACGTTGTCGCCCATTACGTAAGCTTTGCCGGTGATTTTGGACAGCATGGTCGCCCGAAGATGGGGCAGGACCGTGATCGGGTCAAGCGACCCCGCCCGCCGCGCCCTCTCGTCTGGCTACACCACCGGGCGGTTCCCGCTCGAAGTACAGCTCTGGCAAGAGGATACAGAGGGTGAAACGTCTTGGCGTGGTGTTGCTCGTGTGGGTGGTCGTGGTCTGCGGCGGCTGCGGGCCGCTGATGATTCGCGACGGCGTCCCCGTGAAGCCCATGGACGCCGCCATGGTCCCCGTGCAGTCACCCCTGATCCGAACCTGGGGCGACGACGTCAGTGGCGAGTTCCAGCAACGCTACTTCGTCGAAGCCGCCATCCAGCGCGAGGCCTACCACCTCACCAACCCCTTCGCCCAGCCCGAGCAGCTAAACGTCCTCTCTATCTCCGGCGGCGGCGAGAACGGCGCTCTCGGCGCGGGCCGACTCAACGGCTGGACCGAACGCGGCACGCGCCCCGAGTTCCAAATAGTCACCGGCGTCAGCACCGGCGTACCACCCCACCCATGGCCCTCATCGGCAAGCCCTCCGACCAGCGCCTTAAAGACGCCCACACCACCGTCACCTCCAAAGACGTCTTCATCATCCGGCCCCTTCTCCAGCTCTTCCGGGCAGACTCCATCTCCGACAACCGCGCCCTGGTCAAACTCATCCAACGCTTCGTCGACCGCGAAATACCCGACCTCATCGCAGCCGAGCACGCCAAATGCCGCCGACTCCTCGTCGCCACCACCGACCTCGACACCCAACGCCCCGTCATCTGGGAC
>JBBRUM010000206.1:0-6719 GCA_038247815.1 Tepidisphaerales bacterium
CGCCGTCGGCGACGACCCGAACGCGAACAGCTTCCCGTAGCTCTCCGGCAGCCCGTGCGCCTTCGCCCCGATCGCCGCGCAGAAAAACGCGTACGTGCTCGCCAAATGCCCCAGCGTCCACAGGAAGTGGTTCGACGCTCCCGGCAACTGCGCCGCCAGCTTCTCAGCCGGCACGTCCTTCAACATCATCGCCACAAACCCGTGGGCCTTCTTCGCGTGCTCAATGGCGTAATCTTTGGCTGTCGTCATCCAGGCATCCTCGCCGCACGTCAGCTTTCCGGCAAGGCGTACGTCGCCCCTCCGTTCACTCCCGCGCTAACCCCCTCGCCGGTGATATGCCGCACGATCCGATCCACGTGTACGTGGCAGTTCTCGATAAACAATTCGAATCGGTCCTGCGTCCCCCCCGCCGCCGTTCCGGCAACATACACCCCCGGCACGCCCGTCTCCATCGTCCGCACGTCAAACACAGGCGCTTGCGTCCCCTCCGCCAGCGGAACGCCCAGCAGTCGAAACAGCGACATGTCCGCCTCGTACCCCGTCATCAGCAGTACAAAGTCAGCCGCGTGCCCGCGCTCCAAACCGTCGGCATGTCTCAGCCGCACCTCCGACTCCGAAATAGACGCCACCTCCGTCTCCATCAGCGGCACGATCCGATTCGCGTCCAACAGCCCCTGCAACTCCGGCAAGATCCAGTACTTGATCGACTTCGCCGGCAGCACTTTCCGGCGATAGCTGAACAGCACCTCCGCCCCCCCATGAAAACACCGCAGCGCCGCCTCCGCAGCCGAATTCTTCCCGCCCACCACCATCAGCCTCCGCCCGAAATACTCATGCGCTTCACGAAAATAATGGGACACATGCGGTAAATCCTCCCCCACAACCCCCAGCCGCCTCGGCCGATCCGTCCCCCCCGTCGCCAACACCACCCGCCTCGCCCGCGTCCGCTCCGCCACCCCCCGCCGCGTCGTCGCCAGTTCAAAGCACCCCTCCAACCGCCGCACCTCCGTCACCGGCTCGTACGTTCGAACCTCCAGCCCAAACTGCATCACCACCCCCCGCAAATACGCCAGGTAAACCTCCCGTGTCGCCTTGCCCCCGTCAACCGTCACCAGCGGAACACCCGCGATCGCGATCCGCTCGTTCGACGAGAAGAACCGCGTCTGCGCCGCCCACCAGCTCATCGTCTGCCCGATCTGCCGCGCATCAAACTGCACATACGACACCCCCCGCCGCTTGAGGGCCACAGCCAGCTCCAGCCCGACCGGCCCCGCCCCCACGATCGCCACGTCATAGGTGTCCATCCCCCATCCTATCCCCGTCCCCGACTCACCCCGCGTGGGCCGGCCCGTAGAACGTCTTCCAGTAATCCCCGAGCATCCGATGCGTCGAAAACGCCGGCGGAACCGACGCCATCGAGTGCTTCGCCATCTTCATCCACCGCACCGGCACGCCCTTGGCGTCGCGCTCGAAGAACAGCGGAACGATTACCTTCTCGAGCTTCGTGTAGATCTCCAGGGCGTCCTTCGCGTTTTGCTTCTCGAGGTTATCAAGCTGCGTTCCATCGCCAATCGCCCAGCCGTTCATTTCGTCAATCCCCTCCGGCCACCAGCCGTCGAGGATCGAGAAATTCAGCCCGCCGTGGAGGGGAGGCTTCATCCCCGAGGTCCCCGATGCCTCCTGCGGCCGCAGCGGGTTGTTCAGCCATACGTCGCACCCGCCGTAAAGGTACCGCCCCACGTTGATGTCGTAGTCCTCGATGAGCACCACCTTGCCCCCAAACTCCTTCGACATCGCGTGCTTGAAAATCTCCTGCGCGAAGCTCTGCCCGCCCATGTCTTTCGGGTGGGCCTTCCCGGCGAAGAGAATGTTGACGGGACGGTCCGTGTTGCCCAGAATCTTCGCGAGCCTCTTAACGTCGCGGAAGATCAGCGGTGCCCGCTTGTATGTGGCGAACCGCCGCGCGAATCCGATGAACATCGCGTTCTCGCTGAGTGCGCCTTGGGCGACCGCGAGCTCGGCTGGGTCTCCGCCGCGGCGCAGGGCTTGGTCGATCAGCCGCTGTCGTGTGAATCGGATGAGCTTCTGCTTGAGCATTTTCCGCACGGCGAAGAGCTCGGCTTCGGGGATCTTCTCGGCGTTCTTAAAGAACGTCAGATTTGGGCCGGCGCCGAGGAATTTTGGCTTGATGTACCTGGCGTACAGCGGGCGGATCTCGGGCGCGAGCCACGTTTCGAGGTGCACCCCGTTGGTGACGCTGCCGATGGGCACGCCCTTGCCCGTCGGCAGGTCGAACACTTTTTTCCACATCTCCCGCGACACCTCCCCATGCAGCGCCGATACGCCCCCCGCGAACTTCGCCAGCTTCAGCGCCAGCACGGTCATGCAGAAAGACTCGGTCTTGTTCCCCTCGTCCTCCCGACCCAGCGCGAGGAACCGCTCGCGGCCAAGCCCGAGGGCTTGGGCGTAATGCCCGACGAACTTCATCGTCATCTTCGGATCGAACCGGTCGTTGCCTGCTGGCACGGGCGTGTGCGTCGTAAACACCGACGAAGCCCGTACCGTTGCCAGCGCCTTTTCATACGCCACGCCCTTGACCACCATTTGGCGGATCCGTTCGAGCGGGGCAAAGGCGGCGTGTCCTTCGTTGAGGTGGAACACGGTCGGTTTGAGGCCAAGGGCCTGAAGCGCGAGCACGCCACCGACGCCGAGGAGGATTTCCTGCAGGATGCGGTATTCGGTGTCGCCACCGTAGAGGTGGTGGGTGAGTTTTCGGTCGGCTGGCTTGTTCGAGGGGAGGTCGGTGTCGAGGAGGTAGAGCGTGACGCGCCCGACGGTTTGTTTCCAGATCGCAGCTTTGACTTTCCGCGACTGCACGGGAACGTCAATGGTGACGCCCGTTCGCTCGATCGGCAGGTCGGCGAAGTCCAGCTCGGGGTAGATGACCTTCGTCGTGCCGTCGGGGTTGAACTGTTGCGTGTAGAACCCGCAGCGGTATAGAAAGCCCACCCCCACCAGCGGAATGCCCAGGTCGCTGGCGGCTTTGACGTGGTCGCCTGCCAGCACGCCCAGCCCGCCCGAGTACTGCGGCAGCGACTCGTGCACCGCGAACTCGGCGCAAAAGTACGCCACGAGTGCGTTACGTTCCGATTGGTGGTGTTTGGAGAACCAGCTCGGCGTCTTGAGGTACTCCGCCAGCAGCTTCTCAACCGCCGTCACTCGGTCGGCGAACGCGGCATCCTGCTCGATCAGCTTCTTTCGCTCGGGCGAGAGCATTCGCAGCGTTTTCACCGGGTTCTGGTTGGTCGCGGTGAACAGCAGCGGGTCAATCCCGGCGAACAGCGCCGTCGCCTCCGCGCTCCACGCCCACCAGAGGTTCCTCGCCAAGTGCGTCAGTCGTGCTTCGATCGTCGCCATGTGTGTTCTCTCGTAAGTTTCCCAATAATTTACAGATCCAGCCCGCTAAACAGTTTCACCCGCCCGCTTCGTCACCTCCAGCAACTTTCTGAGTCTCCACTCCACGTCTTTCCCGAGCCCGCCGCCGAATCCTCCCCCGCCCGCCGCCATTCTCCACCGCCAGTTTCCCTCAGCCGTTCCGGGCACGTTCATCCGCGCCTCGCCGCCCAGCTCCAGCAAATCCTGCACCGGGAAGACCGCCGTGTTCGCAGCCGAGTTCGCCACCATCCCCACCATCCGCCACGCCACACCCTCGCCGGAGACGCCGAGCGCACGCAGCGCATCGCGCTCGCCTC
The DNA here is from genome assembly GCA_038247815.1 of Tepidisphaerales bacterium. Lineage (GTDB taxonomy): Bacteria > Planctomycetota > Phycisphaerae > Tepidisphaerales > Tepidisphaeraceae > JBBRUM01. The sequence continues at coordinate 3,753 of JBBRUM010000206.1, forward strand.
CCTTGGGCTGGGACACGCGCTGGGCCCACTGCACGCACGTTTCATTGTCGTGCGTGCCGGTGTACGCCACACAGCTGGGCGGGTAGGTAAACGGCAGGTGCTCGGTGCCCCCGCCGAATCCGAACTGCAGCACCCGCATGCCGGGGAACTTGAAATCCTCGCGCAGCTTCGTCGCCCCAGCGGTGGCATCGCCGAGGTCTTCGGCGATGATGGATCCGACGCGCCCCTTCGTGCGCTTGCGGAGCGCGGTGAACAGCTCCCGCCCGGGCGTGGGGGCCCACTGGCCCTTTCGCGCGTCCTTCGCCGTTCCGGGGATCTCCCATGCCCGGTTAAACCCCAGAAAGTGGTCGATCCGCACGACGTCAAACCCCGTGAGCACGCGCTCGAACCGCCGCGTAAACCACGAGAATCCGGTCGCGGCGTGCCGCGCCCAGGCGTAGTGCGGGTGGTTCCACTTCTGTCCCAATTTCGAGAAGATGTCGGGCGGCACGCCGGTGACCACCTTTGGCATGCCGTGGGCGTCGAGCTTGAACAGGTGGGGGTGGGCCCAGACGTCGGCCGAGTCGTGCGAGACGAAGATCGGCACGTCGCCAATGAGCCCGACGCCGCTCGCGGCTGCGTATTCGCGGAGTTCGCGCCACTGCTGTTCGGCGAGAAACTGCGCGACGGTGTGATACTCGACCTCGGCTGCGTGTTCACGGGTGAACTCAGCCAGCGCCCTCGCCCTCCGCTTGGCCAGCCCATCCGGCCAAAGGTGCCACTGCTTCGCCCCGCATGCCCGCCGCGCCGCCGCGAACAACGCCCAATCCCCCAGCCAGTCGCCCTCGGTCTTCTCAAACGCCGCAAACTCGCGCGACCGTTTCCCCCCACCGCTCACGAACGCCGCCACCGCCCGCCGCAGGATCCCCTCCCGGTGCTCGATCGCCCCCGGATAATCCACCTTCCCAGCGCCCAGCCCTACCGCCGCCCGAATGTCCCTTTTCCCCACCAGCCCCCGCGCCACGAGATCATCCGGCGACACCACCAGCGGCGATACCGCAAACGCCGACGGCGACGAATACGGCGAAAACCCAGGCCCGCGCCCCACCGGATGCGTCGGCAACATCTGCCACCACCCCACCCCCGCCCGCGCCAGCGAATCGACAAACGCCCGCGCCACCGGCCCGGCATCCCCGCAGCCGTGCGGCCCCGGCAACGAAGTCACATGCAGCAAGACGCCCGCCGACCTACTCGACAAACTTGGCATGGTCCGCGCTCCAATCCCCCGCCCACCACTCAGGGGGGCCTGAAGAATACGGGTTAACCGATTAAACGGCAAGCTTCGCGACTGATCGCGGGGTTCGCACCCTACCGCCGCGCCGGCCCGAATGCCATGTATCCATCGCCGTCGACGTTTTGGGCAACGCCAACCCGACGTCGCGGCCGACCATGAAAGCTCCTCGGGCGGTGGTTTGAAACTGACGGCAAAAAAGGTGTGGGAGTTAAACGAGCAGTGGGCGATTGTGTGAATGGGTCGATGGCTCCCTTGAAGCGTTTGCAGTGAGTTCGGAGACCGCTGTGCTCAGTACAAGGTTCGGTAGTCCATGAGATATTCCCACGCCCGGTCCGCGTCATCCCTCATCGCCCGCTGGAATCCCAAGCCGCCGTCAAGGAGGTGCGGGTTGGCCCTCGGATTGATCGACCTGGCACGCGGAGCTGTATTTAATTGACTGTGGTTGGCGGCGGTGCCGGTCTGGCTGCTATTGGCGTTGCCCGCCCAAGGGCGGCAGTTCGTGGAACAGTCGTCATCGACGGGGCTTTGGAGGGTCAACGGTGGGGGTGCCCCCGTCGCGATTGGCACGAATCCTAACTGGTCTTCTTTCGCCGCCTAGGGCGTGGGGTGGATGATCCCGGTTGCGAACTCGCATGTGAACAACGTGGGAGTCGGCGCGTTCACCTACACCACCACTTTTGACCTGACGAACCACCAGCGGCTTACGTTTCGGCAGGACGTTCAGACGCTCGCCGACGACGTGGTCTCGAATGTCGTGCTCAACGGCACTCGGCTCTCCAACGCCAGCAACGGGTTTGGCACCCCCGGCGGGTTCCAGATTCTTGGCGGTTCCGGGTTGCTGCTGCCGGGTGTGAACACGATCGCCATCACGGTAAACAACGTGATCGTTTCGCCGACGGGGCTTTCGGTTCACAGCGCGTTTGCGTCCGTCACACCCGTGCCGGCGTTTTTCCCCGCACGGGCCCCGTTCCCGGTCCGTTCGGTGATTAACGTCCCCGAAGGCAACGGACTCTCGACGGAACACTTCCTTGCCGTTAGCCAGCCGCCCAACTATCGCCTGGCTGCCGTAGCGCCCAACACCGCCACCGTCACGGGGAGCGCCCGGGGGGGGACGTTTTCGTTCGACACATTCAACACGGATCTCGTGGGCGTGCGCGGCGCGAATGCGGTTCGCTACACATCGTTCACGGTGTCCGGGCCGGTGAACATCACGAGCGGCTTGATCGCGGACCCCGTCTATACGCGCAGCGCGGCACTTGGGAATTTCGGGGTGCAGGTGAACGTTTTCAACATACGGCCGATTCTCAACGGTGTCGTGGCAGCCGGCGAAGATCCGGTGAGCATCCGGAAGAACCGACTGATTCAGTATCAGATCAGCGCCTTCGACCCCATCGCGATCCTGCTGGAGTTTCTCGCCGATGGAACGACCTTCAGTTCGGTCGGACGCGGCGCCGATGGCGTGACCCGCTTTAACCCCGCGCGTGTACAACCGTTCGGGGCAGTACACGATTCCCGTGCTGGTCAACGACGGCCTGCTCACGGACTTCGCAAACTACACGTTCACGGTTCGCAACAGCACCCCCGAGGTTCGGCAGTTGCAATTTCGAACGGGAACGACGACGACGGACATCATCAACGGATCGAAGATCGAACTCGCCCGTTCGACGACGTACACGCGGAGCACGAACCTGTTC
>JBBRUM010000207.1:0-6703 GCA_038247815.1 Tepidisphaerales bacterium
ACGGGTCTGGCGTCCTTGCCGGCGGAAGTGGCTGCGGTGGTGACGGCGGGAAACGATGACAAGGTCAACGAGGCGTTGCGTGCGGACGCCGGGCTGATTTCCGCGGTGGACGCATCGGGTCGGACGATGCTGCATCTTGCGGCATCGGCGGGTAAGGCCACGACCGTGTCGCTCCTAATTTCACGCAACGCGGACTTCGACGTACGAGACTCTTCCGGCTCCCAGCCGATGCACCTTGCTGCCGGAGAAGGGCATTTCGAAGTGATCCGGGTTTTGGCAGTGTCCGGGGCAGACCTTAACGGGCGGGACGGTTTCGGTAACACGCCGCTGATCTCGGCTGCGCTGGCGGGGCGAACGGTGGCGGTGAAGATGCTCATGGACAGCGGCGCCGACAAGACGCTGACGTCGCCCGCCGGGCTAACTGCGTTGCACGCGGCGAGTACCCTGCGTAGTCCCGAGTGGGTGACCGTCGCCGAGACCTACGCCGTGCTCATGCCCCGTGGTCAGGACGGTCGCGCCCTTCCGAACGGCACGGATTGGGACCAGGTCGCCGCGGTGCTCGGTCGGATTTTGGAGAAGGCGACCTTGCCGACCCCTGCGGATGTCGCGGGTCGGGTGGCGTTGGGGCGACTGCTGGTGGAGAACGGCGCCGACGCGTCGGCTGCGGCGAAGGACGGTACGACGCCGCTGCACTTTGCGGCGATGTCGCCGTCGCGGGAGCTGGTGGACATGCTGGTGGGTCGCGGGGCGAAGGTGGACCAGAGTGACAATTTCGGGAACACGCCGTTGTACAACGCGGCGTCGCTGGGGACGCCGGAGATTGCCGGGATGCTGCTGGACCGTGGTTTGGACGCCAATGTTCGCAACGCCCAGGGGTGGACGCCACTGATGGCTGCGGCGATCCGCGGGTCGGTCCCGACGGCTGAGCTGCTCCTCGGGAAAGGCGCCGACCTGACGGCGACAAACCCCGAGGGGAACACCGCGCTGCATGTTGCGGCGCTCGGCGGGCACGACGCGTTGGTGTCGCTGCTGCTGGCCAAGGGGCTGGTTACCGATGTGCCGAACAAGTCGGGCGTGACGCCGCTACGAATGGCGACGATTAAGGGCCGGAACTCGACGGTGGAGCTGCTGATTTCGAAAGGCGCCGACGTGCTCACCGCCGGGGGCGACGGGTTTCAGCCGCTGCACGTGGCCGCCCTCAACGGCCACACATCGACTCTCGGGCTTCTACTCGACCGCGGCGCAGCCATCGACGCCAAGGACGCCCGTGGGCACACCGCGCTGATGATCTCCGTCGAGCGGGGCGACGACGGGATGTTCGAGATGCTTTTGGGCAGGAAGGCGTCGCTGGCGGTGGTGTCGAACGAGGGCGCATCAGTGTTGCACTTGGCGGCGGGGCGGGGGAATGTGAAGGTGGTCCGCCGGCTTTTGGACGGTGGGATGGACGCCTCTGCGGCCCCCGAGCCGTCGCGGTTGACGCCGCTGCACTTTGCCGCCGGGAGCGGGTCGGTCGAGGTCTTGGCGCTGCTTCTGGCGGCGAAGGTGGAGGTCAACGCCCGGAGTACGGACGGGACGACGCCGGTTGCGGTGGCCTACTCCCTGGGGCAAACGCAGGCGCTCAAGGCGTTGATCGCCGCCGGGGCGGACCCGACGATCGTCGACGCGACGGGGAACAGCCCCATCTCCCGTGCCGTGTCTGGGGGAGACTGGGCGAGTCTGGCAATTTTGCAGGGGAAATAGGCGCAAGTCGGGCGGCGTTTGGATGATTCGGAGTTATCGGACTGGCGGTGGGCGGGCGGCGCAGTGAATTCGCGCCGGTGGAGGGTCGATTGAATCAAAACCGGAGCTCTCCATATGAACAAATCGGCGAATGCGCGGCGTTGGGGGTTGAATCAGCGTGTGGCGTCAATTTTGGCGTTGGCTGCGGTGTTCAACGGTACGGTCGTGATGGCTGCTCCGCACGGGGCGACGTCCGAGCCTGCGGCTGCCGCGGCGGTGGGCGGGGTTGCGCGGGGGTCGAGCGTCGCCGGTGCGGCGGCGGCAGTTGCGCCCAAGGCGGGTGAGTCGGCGCAGGGCCCGAGCGCCGACGAGGTCCTTACGATGCTCCGGTTGGGCAACGAGCGGTTCATTGACGGGGCGGTCGCTGCGCCGCGGCGGGACGAAGACCGGCGGCGCGGGACGTCGGGCGGTCAGCACCCGGTGGCGGGGATCCTCTCCTGCTCCGATTCGCGCGTCCCCGTGGAAGTGATCTTCGACCAGGGCATCGGCGACTTGTTCGTCGTGCGGGTGGCGGGAAACGTGGCGGGCAACTCGGAGCTGGCGTCGCTGGAGTACGGGGTTGAACACCTGAATCTGCCGCTGATCGTGGTTATGGGACACTCCAAGTGCGGCGCGGTCAAGGCGGCGGTGGACGGGGCGAACCCGCCGGGGCCGCTGGGGACACTGGTGGCGCAGATCACGCCGTCGGTCCAGTTGGTCGCGGCGCAGAACCTTCCAGCCAACGCCCGATTGGCGGCCACGGTCCGGGCGAACGTCCGGTACACGATGGCGCAGTTGCAGAAAGACCCCGTCATCGCCGAGGCGATCGAGTCGGGCAAGACGCGCCTCATCGGGGCGGTCTACGACATCAGTTCGGGGGTGGTGCAGTGGGTGGACCCGCTCCCCATCCCCACAGCCGCGGCCGACGCGGAGCTGGTCACGCCCGAAGCAACCGCCGTCGCCGAGCACAGACCGCAGGCAAAAACGCCGACCGCCGAGCCGCCGATTGCTGAACCAGCCAAGCCCGCCAAAGCGGTCGCGGCCCCGTCAAGGTTGAATCGACCCCCGCTGCCGTCTTCCGAGCCCGAATACAAACCCGCCCCCCGAGCCACGACCGCCGAACCACACTCCTCCGCCGAACCCGCCGAACCCGCCGCCAACGGCCAAACCGCGCACGCCACCGACGCCAAGAACACCGGCGAAGCACAACCCACCACCAAGCCCGCGGGCGCACTGGGAATCAAACGCGACAACTGGATCGTCCTGGGTTCCATGCTCGCCGCGGCCAGTGGCCTTTCGGTCGGCGTGATTCAGTGGATCGGCAGTCGCAAAGAAAATGCCTAACACCCGACGTTACTCCCTCGGGTCCCAGTCGAACGTCTCGTAGCTTTCGTCAAACGAACCGTCGGTGAAAAGGTCCACCACGCCATATCCGTTGAGGCACTCCTGGTTCGGCCCTTTCCACCACCCAGCCGAAACCGCGCCGTTGCAGAGATAGGTCACGCCCAGGTAGTCGACGCGGTCGACGAGGTGGATGTGCCCCGAGAGGGCGACCTTGACGTTGGGGTGCTTAAAGAAGAGGTCCTTGATGCGGCGGGCGTCGATGTGCATCCACGAACCGGGAACGTTCCAGTCGCCCTTTTCTTCGTTTTCGCCGTCGAAATAGGCGCACGCGGAGAGAATCGGAATGTGGGAGAGGATCAGCACCGGTTTGGTCGCGGGCGTGGCGGCGAGGTCGGCGGCCAGCCAGGCGAACTGGTCCTCATCGAGCTTGGCCGTGTACCCGTCGCCGCCGTGCGGGAAGGTCGAGTCGAGAACGATGAAGTGCCATCCTGCGCGGTCGAAGGCGTAGTAACTGCGGGGGAGGTCGTAGGTTTCGACGGCCCACTTTTTGCCCCAGCGGCCTTCGGTTCCGGTGGTGGCGGAGTCTTTCTTGTCCCAGCCCCAGACGTCGTGGTTGCCGACGCAGTGGAGCATGGGGATGTCGGTGTGGTCGGCGACGACTTTTTTCCAGAGTGAGAAGAGCTCGGCGGCGCGGGATTCGGTCTTGGAAAACGCGTCCATGATGTTGTCGCCGCCAGTGAGGATCAGGTCTGGCTTGGACGTGTCGTGGACGTGTTTGAGGCAGGCGGCCAAGCCGAGGTGGCCGTCGCGCTCCGGCTGGATGTGGGAGTCGGTGAGGTGGGCGACGCGGAGGGCGCGCTTCGGCGGGGCGAGGACGGTGGACGCGGCAAGGGCTGGGGCGGGAGACACGGTTCCTCCGGCGATGGCGGACGCCGCGGCGAGCTTGATAAACTGACGACGCGAGCCGGGAGGGATGTACGCGGATTGACTCATGCCTCAAAGGTTAACGGGAAGGACCGGTGGTGTAAGTAAGGGTTGCGATAAGTTGAGTTGTGAAGTTGGCTGGGGGTGTGGTGCGCTGGCTGCGTGGGGTAGGGGGGCGGGGGGAGGGGGGAGGGGGGAGGGCTAGTTTCCGGGATTGAGCGCGGCGGCGAAGTAAAAGGAGCGCACCTTGTTGAGCTCCAAGGCGGTGGCGATGCGCTGGTGGTAGTCTTCGCGGGCGGTTTGGGTGTCGGTGAATTGGCCGTCGGCGAGGTCGTTGATGAACGCATTGGCGGCGCCGACGAGGTCGTCGAAGAGGCGAACGTTGAGCGCGGCGTAGTCGGTGGTGTCGGGCGTGCCGGGGGGCGGGATGAGGGCGGGTACGACGGTGAGGCGCATCATTCCGGCGACGTCGAAGCGCCACTGGCCGTCCTTGCCGCGTTCGAGGCGAATGCCGACGTCCATCCAATCGTGTGCGGGGCTGTTGCGGGGGATGGGGATCTTGGCGTCGCGGAGGGTCAGGACGACTTCGTTGCCCTCGACGGAGGGCATCATGCGCGGGCCGAGCATGACGAGGAGGGGAACCATCGGGTTGAGGACTTGGTCCATGCGTTGGCCCATGGTGGCGGGGGCGGGAGTGTCGGGGAACACTTTTTTCCATGCGGATTCGACGCGTGCTTCTGCTGCGGAGAGCCGGGCGAGGGAGACGACGGCGGATTGCTTGGGGTTTCCGCGGGTGATGAAGCAATCGATGGAGGCGAGTTCATCGCCGGCAGCGATGGAGTCGCAGAGGCGTTTGAAGGCGTTTGCGGGGGTTTCGATGGCGGTGGTGCCGGGGCGGGCGGCTGGGCGCGCGGCGGCGGGGGCGGGTTTGGTGGCGGGAGCCTGGGCGATGGCGAGGGCGACGACCGGGGTTGAGGCGGGTTCGGCGGGGAGTGGGAAGAGGACCATGGCGCCGCCGGCGACGGCGGCAAGGACGAGGGAACCGGCTGCCGACGCGACGATGAAGTTTCTGCGGACCATGAATGACGCTCCGTTGACGATTTGTGTGGCTCCGGCGGCGGCGCTGGAGGGCGTGAGTAGGTTGTTCAAGATGGTGTTGGCGAGGACCGGGTCGACGGGCGGTGGGGCCAGTGGGCCTGAGATCCAGTCGATACCAGTGGGAATGGACGCGCCGGCTGGGAGCGAGGCCCCGCCGAGATTCGTTAGCACGCCGCGGAAGCGCGTCGCGGCGCGGGTGAGGCGTTTCTTTGCGGCGACATCGGTGAGCCCCAAGCGCGTCGCCACCTCGGGGACGCCGAGACCTTCTTGGTACCGGAGGAGAAGGACGTCGCGGTCAGCGCAGGCGAGTCGGGAGAGGGCTTGGTCGATGATCTCGCGTGTGTCGATGGTGGGGGCGGGGGTGGGAAGTTGTTCGGGGCGGGCGGATGCGGCGGCGTGTTCGTGCTTGCGGCGGCGGGAGGCGGCGCGGAGGTAGGCCTTGCAGGCGAAGCGGGTCGCCCCGTGAAGCCAGCCGCCGAGAACGGTGTGTGCTCCAAGAGACTTTGCTTTTCTTGAGAGCATGATGAACACCGCCTGGGTGACGTCGTCGGCTGCGTGGGGGTCTCGGAGACGGGCGTGGGCGTGGGCACGAACGCCGGGGGCGTGGGCCGTGACGATGGCCCGGAAGCTGTCGGCTGACGCGGTGCGAACAAACTCGAAAAGAAGGTTGTCCATGTCTTTACGTTTCAACTGCCGGTGAGGGGCGGGCGGGGACAGGGTGGTGGGAATTTTTCGTTTGTCGCAAAGCAATGGTAACGGCCATGGCACGGCGACTGGCCGGGCTGTGGGGGCGAGACTAGGCTGGGATCGCAATGAAAACTGCACAGCCATGGAAGGTGGTGTTGGGGGCGGCGGTTGCGCTGGGGGCGGTGGGGGTGGGGGTGTACGTGGTGTCGAGCGTTGCAAGCCAGCCGGCGCGGTTGACGCCGTCGACGGCGCACCGCGATGCGCCGATCCCCAAGCCGGCGCCGTCGAGCTTTCCGTCGGTAGCGCCGGGGACGGAGGTCGCGCGGAATGGTGACGAGATCATGGTGGCGGGCAGACTGTTCCGCACGGGGACGCGTGTGGTGCTGTGGACGGAGCCGAAGGGGTTTGACGCGTATCGAACCGAGCGGCGGTTTTCGCCGTGGCCGGTGGCTAAGTGGGCGAACCCGATTCTCACGCCCACGCCGCGCGGGCCGGTGGTGGCGGCGCCGGCTGGGTTTGAAGGTCAGCCGGCGAGCCCGGCGAGAGTCGGAATCCGCGACGACGTCTTGAGCTGGGCCGAGCTGGAACAGGTGCGGGGCGGGGCGTGGCCGTTGGAACTGCTGCAGCAGAAGATCGACCAGTTTGTCTTGCACTATGACGTCGTGGGGCTGTCGCAGTACTGCTTTCGGACGCTGCACGATGACCGGGGGCTGTCGGTACACTTTTTGCTGGACATTGATGGGACGATCTACCAGACGATGGACCTGAAGGACCGGGCGTTTCACGCGACGACGTCGAACCACCGGTCGGTGGGGATCGAGATTGCGCACCGGGGGGCCTATGAGTCGGACATCCCGCTGAGGGAGTTCTACGCGAAGGACGGGGAGGGGCC
>JBBRUM010000208.1:0-6698 GCA_038247815.1 Tepidisphaerales bacterium
AGGCTGGCGCGGGTGCCGTGGGTGATCGGGGCGGACTGGTTTCAGTGGGCGGACGAGCCGCCGAGCGGGCGGCACTTTGACGGGGAGGATGTGAACTTTGGTATCGTGGACATTGACGACCGGGAATACGACCACATGGTGCGGGCGGTGCGTGAGACGGCGCCGAAGCTCAACGGGTTGCACGAGGCGAGCAAGGCGTTGCTGGCGGACCGGAGCCTGCTCGCCCAGCCGGGGGAGGATGGGTGGGCGGAGGGGGTGTGGACGGAGTCGGACCTTTGGCGGGAGAGCTACCGGAACAAGCCGACAATGGGCGTGCCGTACCTCGGGACTGCGCCGTCGATCAATGGCGAGCTGAGCGACTGGCCGATTGCGACGAGGCTGGCGGGCGTGCGGCACAGCAAGACGCTGGGGCTGGAGCGGTCGCGGGTTCCGTTGCCCAATGTGTTTTTGGGGTGGCGGGAGGAGGGTCTGTACGTGGCGATGGAGGTGTTTGACGACGACATTCAGGGGGCGGACCCGAGGGGGTGGTGGTGGACGCGGGACGCGGCGGAGTGGTGGATCGCGACGCGGCGGCCGGGGAAGGAGCAGAACTATTACGACGGGTACTGTCACCAGTTTTTCTTTGTGCCGTCGGAGTTTCCGCAGAACGGGGTGAGTGGGACGGTGGGCAGGTGGCACAGGGCTGGGGACAATCTGACGCAACACTTGGTTCCACACCCGGAGATTCGGCAGGTGGCACGGGTGCTGCCGGGGCGGTATGTCGTGGAGATGCTGATTCCGGCGGGGAGCCTTTCGGGGTGGGACCCGACGGGCGAGCCGAGGATGGCGTTCAACATGCACGTGCGGAACTGGCAGAATGCGATCGACCACTTTTGGTCGGCTCCGAAGGAGTCGCAGACGCAGCTCAGGCCGAATACCTGGGGGAATCTGTACCTGCTACCACCGGCGAAGCAGGCGGGAAACTAGGCGGGGAGGGGGAGGCGGCGGGAGGGGAGGTCGGTGGTGATATCGAAGCGGGCGAGAAGCGTGGAGATGAGACGCTCCATGCCGGTTCCGGTGGTGGCGGAAAGGGGGAGAGCGTGGCTCGTCACTGGCGGTGCAGCCAAGTCACTTTTGTTGGCGACGACGATGGCTGAGGGAAAGCGGGACAGGAGGGCGTGTTCCTCGGGGAGGAGGGGGCGGGTGGCGTCGAGGACGATGACTTGGGCGTGGGCGAGGAGGATGGCGGGGTGGGCGTTGGCGATGGCGGCGGCTTCGATGGGGTCGGGGGTGTCACGTAGGCCGGGGGTGTCGAGGAGGCGGACGACGAGGCCGTTGAGGTCGGCTTCGATGGAGACGTAGTCTCGGGTGGTGCCGGGGAGGTCGGCGGTGATGGCGGCGTCGTGCCCGGCGAGGCGGTTGAGGAGGGTGCTCTTGCCGACATTGGACAAGCCGATGATCGCGACGGTGGGTGGGAAGAGCAGGTGCGCGAGCGCGGGGGACTGCGTGAGCGGGAGGTGATTGTTGTGGAGCTGGGCGAGGAGGGTGCGGGTGGCGAGCTCGGTGCGGCAGTGGGGGAGGAGCCGGGCGAGGTGGGTGGGGAGGTCGGGGGGCGCAGTGTCTTTAACGAAGCCGGCGGAGGCGATGAGGTGCTCGGCTTGTCGGACGATCTCGGGGCCGGCGTGGAGGGAGATTTCGGCGTGGAGGTTTGAGAAGCGGCTGAGGACGGGGTCGTCGATGGTTTGACTGGTGTGGTCGACGAGTTGGTGGTGGGAGAGTGTGGAGGCGGGATTGGGCGGGGGGACGAGATGGGCGGCGAGGAAGGTGGGGATCGCTGGGCCGCGGAGTTCGATGACGGCGATGCCCGCTGGCTGGGGCCCGGTGAGGACGCGGTAGGTGGAGGGGGGGGAGTTCATTCGGGGGGGCGGGGTTTGGGGGGAACGGGGTTGGAGTCGAAGGCGTGGGGCGCGATTTCGAGCGTGCGAAGTTCGACGGCGTTGCGCGTGCCGCGGGAGAGCAGGCCGACGAAGGCGATGGCGCAGCCGACGAGCATGAGGGTCATCAGGACGGCTGAGAGGATGGCGAGGTTGCGGGCTTCGAAGGCTGCGGTGCTCCAGTTTCGGGCGAGGAACACAGCGCCGCCAGCGGTGATAGTGGTAAACACAAGAACGAGCACGACGGTTAGCCACCAGCCGAGGACCCTGAACCGGGGTAGGAAAAACGCGATGATGGCTGGGAGCAACCCAATGACAGGGGCATTACCGAAGAAGGAGGAGACGGCGATGAGGGCAAGGCCGAGTTGGGCGATGCGAATCCGATCGGGTGGGGGAGTTGAGGAAGGTGTGGTCACGGGGAAGCTTAGTCGGGTGGAGGATGTGCTTGCTCTACCCGCCCTTGCGGCGCTCGATGGCGTCGGGGTGGAGGATCGCGATGTCGGGGAGGTTGCGGTAGTAGTTGTTGTAGTCCAGGCCGTAGCCGACGACGAACTCGTCGGGGATATCGAAGCCGACGTAGTCGGCGTGGGTGGCCCTGGCTTGGGGGCGGTCCTTACGGAGCAGGACGCAGGTTTTGACGGAGATCGCGCCGAGGGCCATGAGGCGGGGGGTGACGAGGCGGAGGGTGCCGCCGGAGTCGAGGATGTCGTCGACGGCCAGGACGTGGCGGCCGCGGAGGTCGGGGAGCTGGGCGGTGGTGACGGTCGAGCCTTGGGTGGTCATCGCGGCGCCGGGGTAGGACGAGACGGTGAGCAAGCCGATGCGCATGGCGATGGGGATGTCACGGATGAGGTCGGAGGCGAAGATCATGGCCCCGGTCATGATGGGGATGATGGTGAGTTCGGGGTCGTTCGGCTGATCGCGGAGGAGGTCGGTGGTGATTTGGCGGGCAAGTTCCTGAACACGGGCGTTGATCTGCCACTGGGAAATCAGGACGCGTTGGATATCTGCGTGCATGGGGGGAGTCTAACGGGAGAGATCGTCGCTATCATCCCCGACGTCGGGGCGGTAGCCCGGCGAGCACGATGTCCATGCCGACCCCTTCAACCTCGCCCGTCAAGCCGTTTCACGAGCTGGTTCAGCAGTTTCTCAGGGACTATTCGTGGTGGATCGTCAAGAACGTGCTCGGGTGGGTGCTGATTTTACTGTCGCCGATTTTGGGGGCGGCGATTCCCGGGCCGGGGGGGATTCCGGTTTTTCTCATTGGGTTTGCGCTGGTGACGTTTCCGGGGAAACGCGGATTGACGGCGCGGGTGTTCCGGGGGCGGGAGTTGGAAACGGGGGGGATGTTTGCGCGGGTGGCGGCGGGGGTGGGGGCGGTGGTGCTGCCGTTGGCGGTGGCGGTGGTGTTGCGGATTGAGTTTCTGCCGGTGCTGGGAAATGAGTTGTTTTCGTCGCCTTGGCTGGCTGTGGTGGTTGCGGGTTGCGTGGTGGCGAGTTACTTCGTCACGCCGGTGGTGTTGCGGGTGGTGAATTGGGTCATTCGTCTTATGCCGCGCGTTCGGCGGTTTATCAGGCCGATGATGCGTCGCAAGGGCATTGACCTGCTCCCGCCCCGCCGTCGTCGCCGACTTCGCCAGCACAAGCCCGGTGCGGTGGACGCCGAGATCCTTGAGTTCAGCCCGAAGTACGGGCAGCATGCCAACCGGGCCTGGTCGACCGCCAAGCCCTGGATACGGCGGGGGCTGGCGGTGGTGCTGCTCGGGGTGATTTTTTACATGATGCTCCGCCCGGTGCGGGGGCAGTGGGGGGTGGTGGCGGAGCAGATCGCGAAGTACGACGTGTGGCGGTTCGCGCTGGCTACGGTGATGTTTGCGGCGTTTCTGTTTTTCATTCGATGTATCACTTGGCTGAAGATGATCAAGGGGTTCGGGTATCGCATTCCCCTCGCGCCGGGAACGCGGGTTTGGATCAGCGGGGAGTTGGCGCGATATCTGCCGGGTACGATTTGGCAGATTCTCGGGAGGGTGCACCTGATCAAGCCTTATGGAGTGCCGGCGAGCGTGTGCTCGACGACGCAGGTTTTGGACATCGCAGCGTTTTTGCTGGCGAATTTGCTGCTGGGGATGGGGTGTTTGTTTTGGTTTTGGGGGAAGGCGGCGTCGGCTGGGATGCAGCCGTATCTCATCGGCGGCGCGGCGCTGCTGCCGCTGCTTACGCTGCTGCTCGTGCCGAAGGTGTTTTACGGTCTTACCAACCGCGTGATGTCCCGACTGGGCAAGCCGGCGTTTTTGCGGGAGAACAGGCTTCGGGGGAAGAAACTGTTTAAGTACTTCTTCGTGGGTCTGCTGGGGTTGTTGTTCCAGTCGGCTGCGCTTTACGTGCTTTTGGGCGATGCGCTGCACATCAAGCCGGACCACTGGTGGAAGCTGGCCGGGCCGTACTGCCTGGCGTGGTGCGCCGGGTTTCTTTTGGGGTGGTGGACGCCGGGGGGACTGGGTATTAGAGAGTTGGTGTTTGTGGGCATGCTCAAGTTGACGCTGGACCAGACGAACCGCGAGATGCTGCCCGCGGGGGATGCGCTGCTGGGGTTCTTGGTGTTTTGCTCGGTGCTGATGCGGCTGTGGACCATTGCGGGGGAGCTGATCGTTGCGTCGTTCGCGTATGCAGCGGACTGGAAGGGCGCAGTGAATCGAACCGATGCCCCGGGCCGCGTCGCCAAGTTTCAGCGGCCGGGAAGTGCCACCGACATCGAGCCGCTGGGGTTGAACTCCGGCACGCACCCGCCGAATGCCGCACCGACGACGCAGATATGAGCCCGTACCCGATCGAGATTTACCCATGGCCCGCAAAATTCATTCCATCCTCGTGATTGGCGCTGGCCCGGCGGGGGTGATCCCGGCGATTCTGCTTGCGCGGGCGGGGCTGGCGGTCACGGTGGTCGAGCGGCAGCGGTTTCCGCGAGACAAGGTCTGCGGGGAGTGTCTTTCGGCGACTGGTTTGGCGACGCTCGGTCGGGCGGGGTTGCTGGAAGTTCTCGAGCCCCTTGGCCCGGCCCGACTCACGCGGACAACCCTCGTCGCTCCCGGCGGTGCCACCGCCACCCACGAGCTGGCGCACGGCATGTGGGGCCTCACCCGCCGCCGGATGGACACCGCACTGCTGGCTGCCGCGGAAGACGCGGGCGTGCGCGTCCTCCAGCCGGCGCGGGTTGAAAACCTCCAGAACATCCCCGCCGGCGTATCGGCAGCCGTCCGTTATGAAAGCAACGTCGTCGAGAACGTCACCGCCGATCTCGCACTACTCGCCGACGGCAAGTCCGCACTTTTGCCAGGCGCGGATAAGCCCTCCCCCACCAGGGACTTGGGGATCAAGGCGCACTTTCGCAACGTGTCAGCCGATGCGTCGTCCATCCACCTGTTTTCCCTTGGGGGACACTACGGCGGCTTGGCGGCCGTCGAGGACGGCCTGTGGAACGTCGCGTTGTCGGTTCCGCAGGCCGTTGTGCGGCGGTTCCAGGGCGACCTTGCCGGGCTGTGGACCTCGCTGGTGGCGGGTAACCCGTTCCTGCGGGGGGCATTCGCGGAAGCAACGCGCGAGACGGACTGGCTGGCCAGTCCTCTGCCGCGCTTTCCCGTCCGGCCCGATTGGCCCGACCACATCATTCCCGTCGGGAACGCAGCGGCCGCGCTGGAACCCATTGGCGGCGAAGGCATGGGTTTGGCGATGCGATCCGGCGAGCTTGCCGCCAGTGCGATCCTCGCCGCCAACGCGGTCGGAACATCGGTCGACACGAAGCAACTCCAAGCCGCGTTTCGAGCCCTGTGGCGCACGCGTCGCCCGGCATGTCGCACCGTGGCCGTGGTCGTTTCCCAGCCCGCCCTCGCCCGGGCAATCATCCCTTTTTCCTCGCACGCCGAATCGGCTACCCGGGTCGTGCTCCGACTGATGGGCAAAGCGTCGAGGTCCTGACGCCGCGACGCCAAACCACGCCCCCTTCCCCGCGCCCGAACCGTCGTGTACCCCTACAAACACATATGACTCTCATCACCCATCTCCCCCGCGTCCACACCCCAGCCGACGACCGCCTCGCCCTCGCCGCCGCCCGCAAACTCCTCTCCGGAATTCCCGACGACGCCACAGTGCAATTCGTCCACGCCCCCGACGCCGACCTTTACGCACTTGAACTCCCCGCGACTCGGGTGGGCACGGCTGGGGAACTGCCGTCGCTGCGCCCCGAAAAGGTCAAGCGCTGGATGACCCTTGACCGTCCGCCGCTGTATTGGATGTCGCCGAAGGTCGGGAAGGTCGCGAAGGGCAAGGTGGATTACTCGTCAATCGTACAAGGCCAGATGTTCCTCGCCGAAACCGGGAAGCACCGCTACACCCTGCTGCTCCCACTGGTGGGTGGCGATCTTCGCGCGTCGCTCCGAGGAAAAGGGGACACACTTACCCTCGCTTGGGAGGGCCGCACACCCCCCGCCGGCGACGAATCCCCCGCCGAGCTTCTGCTCATCGCGGAGGGACACGAGCCGTACTCGCTTGTGCGGCAGGTGATGGCCGCGCTCCGCGACCGGATGGGAACGTTTCGCCTCGCCGAGGAGAAGCACGACGTGATCCCGCACGGCCTTGGCTGGTGCACGTGGGACGCCTTCTACGGCGACGTGGACGAAGGCAAGCTCCTCGCGGGCTTGCGGAGTTTCCGCGACAAGGGGGTTCCCCTGGGCTGGTGCATTCTCGACGACGGCTGGCTGGACAACCGCGAGGAGAAGCTCGTCGATTTTC
>JBBRUM010000209.1:0-6686 GCA_038247815.1 Tepidisphaerales bacterium
GATCTGACAGTGGCGCCCAGCAGCGCCGCGTTGGCGAGGATCGCCTCACTGCCGAGTACGCAGTGGTGGCCGACGTGTACCTGGCCGATAGGAAGAGATCCGTCGCCCAGTCGATTCGCGTTGGACTCGCCAGGCTTGGTCGCGCGGTGCACACTCGCGCCGTCGAGGAAGCTCACGCCATCGCCGAGGACGCGCCTAACGGGTTCGGCGTTTACCCGGAGCTGCTGCGGCTTACCACCCACCAGCATCCCAGGCCCGACTTCGCAATTGCAGCCGATGATCTTTCACCCCGCTCGACCGACATGGACACTGGCGTGTTCCATCAGCGCCGTCTCCGAGCCGATCATCACCCGCCCGCGCATCACGCAGAAGGGCCCGATCTCTACCCTCTGGCCGATCAACCCAACGGGTTCCACTACCGCAAGCGAATGCACAAAACCCTCACCCAGCAACCTCCGAACCCAAGCGATGTCCGTACTTCTACCCAATGTCGCCAACTATTCGTCAACTGAATTACACCAATGTGTAACCGCCGCCGGGCCGCCTCACGCCACGCCGAGGCAGAGGTAAAGCACCGCCATCCGAATGGACAATCCGTTGGTGACCTGGGTCAAAATCCCGCTCTGTGGTCCGTCGGCGATGTGACTGGAGATCTCGACGCCGCGGTTCATCGGACCCGGGTGCATCACGAAGACGTCCTTTTTACACCTCTTGAACCGGTCGCTGGTAAGACCGAAGAGTCGTGTGAATTCCCTGACACTCGGGAACTGACTGGTTTGGATTCGCTCGTTTTGGACTCTGAGCATGTTAATGACATCGGCTCTGCCGACCACGTCATCGAAGTCGTGGCTGACTTCGGCGCCGTGTGTCGCGACGCTGGGGGGGCGGTGGGTGGGCGGGCCGACCATGACGACTTTTGCGCCGAGTTTGGTCAGTGCCCAGAGGTTGCTGCGGGCGACGCGGGAGTTGGCGATGTCGCCGACGATGGCGACGGTGAGGCCTTCAACTTTTCCGAATCGCTCGCGGATGGTGTAGGCGTCGAGGAGGCCTTGGGTGGGGTGCTCGTGGGCTCCGTCGCCGGCGTTGATGACGGAGCATTTGACGGCGCGACTGAGGACTTCGGCGCTGCCGGCTGCGGAGTGTCGAACGACGATGGCGTCGACGCCCATGGCTTCGATGTTGCGTGCGGTGTCGATGAGGGTTTCGCCCTTGCTGACGCTGCTGCCTTTTTCGGTGAATTCCAGGACGTCGGCTGAGAGGCGTTGTGCGGCGAGTGCGAATGAGGTTCGGGTGCGGGTGGAGTCTTCGAAGAAGGCGTTGACGACGACGCGGCCGCGGAGGGCGGGAACTTTCTTGACGGAGCGTGTGGAGACTTCCTTGAGCGACTCGGCGGTGTCGAGCACGACGCGGATTTCGTCGACGGAGAGTTCCTGCAAACCGAGAAGGTGCTTGCGTGTCCAACGGGCCGTCGCCACCGGGGCTGTCTCGCTCATTTCCGCGTCTCCGTTGCCAGACCACCACCGTCGCCCGTCGAACCGCTACCTCGCCTCGACGACAATCTCGTCGCGACCATCGGTTTCCGCCAGTCGGACCTTCACGCGATGAGTCCGCGGAACGCCCTCGAGCTTGAGCGCCACAAAATCGCCCTGTATCGGCAACTCTCGGCCTCCACGATCCACCAGAACCGCCAGTCGCACGGCCGACGGTCGCCCGTAATCCGCCAACTGGTCCAACGCGGCCCGGACACTCCGCCCGGTGAAGAGCACGTCGTCGACAAGAACAAGGGGCACCCCGTCCAAGGGGATGTCAATCCGGGTGGGCCTCACCAGAGGTCGCGGGCCGACCTCGGAGAGGTCGTCGCGGTATAAAGTGATGTCTAAAACTCCCCGGCCGATTCGTCCGAACCCCCGTGCGGACAAGGCCTTGGCGAGTCTCTCGGCGAGAACCTCGCCGCGGGTTCGGATGCCCACGACGTTCAGCCCGCCCGAGAGGGCGGCCGGGTCAAATGCCTCCGCAATGCGGTCAGTCAACGCCTTGATCAGCCCCTCGACCTCCGACCCATCGAACCGCTTTTCCATGCGCCCACACCATAACGTCGCCCAGCCAACCCCACAAACCGGCGCCCAAAAATGAGCGGGAGTTCCGCGGTCGGCTGATCGAGAGCGATACTGCCCGGTTGCGATTCAATGTTTCGGTGACAGTGAAATCCCGCTTTGTTGTTTTCAAGGAAGTGGGTGTTTAAGAGGAGCAAAACAGGGAAGCAAGATCATGTGTGAGGTTAAGCCTTGCGGCGTTGTGCTGGCCGCGGCGATGCTTTCCTCGGTCGCCTTGGCTGCGGTGATTGTGATTGACGATTTTTCGCAAACGACGGCTGTCGGATGTCCAGTTGTTCGAACAACGGTGGCCACGCCCGGAGATTTTCCGGGTGTGGTTGAAACTGTGTCGAATGTTCCGGCTGGTCAGCGCGGTCTGGGGATCAATGGTATTTCGTTCGGCGTTTTCAGGTTGGATGACGCGCCGTCGCTGGTTTCGTCGTTGGCGGCGGCGTAGCGGACTTTCAGTCGACCTCGGGGGTCAAGACAAATCTGGGGTTGTTTTAAGGATTGGCAATCCAAGGACCTACGCCCGCGCTCCATCTCGATTTCTCCCCGGTCGTCTCATTTGAGATCAAGTTCCTCGACTACGACGCTTCGGCGAACACGCCCATGACTGTGAATCGGGTTCTGGTCGGATCAGCGGGATTGTCGTCGATCAGTGGTGTGATTGCCGCCAACGGCGCGCAAACTCTGGCGAACCCGGCGGTCCTCGCGGACGTCGACGGGGTCGGGTTTGCATTCGACTCGCCCAAGGCCGCGGACTTCCGCCTTGATTCGATCACGGCTGTGATCCCCGAGCCGTTGATGCTGGCCTTAGGCGGTGTTGCAGCCGCGGCGTTGCTGACGCGCCGCCGCAAATGATTTTGGAGTTTGCCCCACGAGAACGTTCACGGGCTCCCCCGTAAGGGCGAGCCTTCTTCATTTCACCCCCACCAGCGGGCGGCCCCTTACTTTGATTCCAACCCGAGTCGAAACGCCGTCACCTCAGGCCTGCACCAGTCGTGCATCCGCTGGCCGTAGCTCAATCCGCGGTTGACGTAGAGATGGCGGCCGGCGACGTCGTAATAGCCGTTGGTGTATTCGCGGCGTTTGTGGGCGAGGAGATGTTTTCCCAGGCCGCGCTCGCCGAGCTGCCTGCCGTGGGTGTGCCCGGAGAGCATCCACTGCCAGGGATACCCGAGCAACTCGCGGGCGTTGATCGGGTTGTGGTTGAGGCAGACGACGGCTTCGCCGTCGCCGCTGGGGGCGACGAGGGAGAACGCGGTCGCCGGGTCGATCCGGCCGGTCCATTCGTCGTCCAAGCCGACGAGCACGAGCTCGCCCCGCCCCCAGTCGCCCGTGTCTCCCGCACGGCACTGGCGGACGCCAGCGCGACTGACGCGGAGGACTTCGTTTCGGAGGACGACGATGCCTTCGTCTTCGATGACGCGTTCGAGGTAGTCGCCGCGACGGTCTCCTTGGCCGGGGCTGTTCTTGCCCCATATGGAGTAATCGTGGTTGCCGAAGGTTACGACTACGCCCCCCGCCCCGTAGGTCGTGTCCAGACGCTTGAGCACCTTGGCGACACCCTTTGCGTAACGGTAGCCGCCGGTGATGAGGTCTCCGGTGATCACCACGACATCGGGGCGGAGGCGGTTGACGAATTCGAGGTACTGCTCGATGTACCGCTTCCAGACAACAGGCGAGTAGTGCAAATCGGAGAGCTGGACGAGTCGAAACCCCGCCATGTCGGGTGAGAGGCCGGTGAGGGCCATCGTGCGGCGGTGGATCTCCACCCACCGACGACTCACAGGGAGCGCATGCATCCCCGTCATTCCCATCCGCGCCATCACCCGCCAAATCCCCCGGCGAACCGGGTGGGCATGGTGCCTGGACGCCATCACCTTCCTCAGCCGCTCGATCATCTTCAATGTTACCCCCCACCCCCCCACCATTCTCCCGCACCGGGCGGCCCCCTACTCGAGCATGTCCCTCGCCCCGCGCAGCTCACCCAGGGCCTTTTGGTCGCCCTTCTTCTGGGCTCGGGATACACCGATGTCGTATGCGACGATGGCGGCCGCGGGATCGCCGATGGATTCGAGGATCTGCCCCTGCTGGTAGTAGGCGTACATGTAATCGGCGTCGACGGCGAGGGTCTTTGCGAGGTGGTCGAGTGCGCCGCGGGAGTCGCCGGCTTTTTTGAGTTCGAGCGCGGTGGCGTAGAGAAGGAAGGCGTCGGAGGGGGATTTCTCCAGCAGCTTGCGGAGTTGTTCGAGTCGCGCGGTCATGGAGTGGGGCTTTCAGCCGAGCGGAGCTAGCGGACCTTGTACGCCTGATGGACCATCTTGAAACTTTCCGCGACGGCGGAGTTGGTTACGCGGCCCTGGACGAGGTTGATCCCGTCAGCGAAACCAGCGTCTTCAGAGGCGGCTTTTTCGTAGCCCTTGGCCGCAACCCTGACGACGTACGGCAGCGTTGCGTTGCAGAGCGCAATCGTGCTCGTTCGGCCGACGGCACCGGGCATGTTCGTCACGCAGTAGTGAACGACGTGGTCGACGACGTAGGTCGGCGCCTGGTGGGTGGTGGGGCGGCTGGTCTCAAAGCACCCGCCTTGGTCGATCGAGATGTCGACCATGACGGCGCCGTGCTTCATGTTTCGCACGTCTTCCCGGGTCACCAGTCGGGGCGCGCGGGCCCCGGGAATCAGCACCGCACCCACGACCAAATCGGCGTCGCGCACGTACCGCCGCACGTTTTCCAAGTCGGAGTAAAGCGTCGTCACGTTGGCGGGCATGACATCGGCGAGGTATCGCAGCCGCTCGAGGTTGACGTCCATTATCACGACGCTCGCGCCCAAGCCTGCCGCGACCTTGGCTGCGTTGGTCCCGCTCGCCCCGCCGCCGAGGACGACGACTTTGGCTGGTTCGACACCCGGAACGCCCCCGAGCAAGATTCCGCGGCCCATCATTGGCTTCTCGAGATACTTCGCCCCCTCCTGAATGCTCATCTTACCGGCGATCTCGCTCATCGGCGTCAGACACGGCAGCCGCCCGGCGCGGTCGCGGATCGTCTCATACGCGATCGCCACGATGCCGCTTTCGATGCACCCTTGCGTGAGTTCCTGCGACGCGGCGAAGTGGAAGTAGGTGAAGACGATCTGCCCGGGGCGGAACTTGCCGATTTCCTGCGGCTGGGGTTCCTTCACCTTCACAAGCAGTTCGGCGTGGTCAAAGACCTCCTGCGCCGTGAGCACAACCTTCGCCCCAGCCGCGACATACAACTCGTCGCCGAATCCCGACCCGACGCCGGCTTGCGTCTCCACCAACACCTCATGCCCCTGCCGCACCAGCGTCTCGGCCCCGACAGGCATGAGCGCCACCCGATACTCGTCCGTCTTCACTTCCTTGGGCACGCCAATCCGCATGTATCGCTCCGTAATCCCTCCCACCAGTCCAATCCAAACGCCTCGCCCGCCCCGTAAACAACTTACCCGCGTCGTCGGCCCAACTCCACCCCACCAACGAGAACAACCCCCGCCAAGCGCGGGGGGTGTTCGATCGATCGTGACAACGGTTCATCAGGTCATTGAGGTCAATCATCCACTTCGTCCTCGCCCTCCAGCGAAAGGACGACGCCGGTGGGGCTGTAATTGATTTCGAGCTGCTGAGCGTTGAGCTCAAACTTGAGTTTGTACTCGGTCAGGACGCCGTCGCCCGCGCCGTCCTCCGCACCGATGGAGAGGATCTTCGCGTTGGGGTAGTTGGCGTTGAAGTGGGTCAGAACCGCCGCCGGGAGGCGTTCGACGGTGAGCGGGCCGTCGTCCTCGGATTCAAGATGGAACACCCTGCCCGACGCGTCGTACTTCACCTCGTGTGCCTTGTCTTGGAAAGTGAATTTGAGCTCGTACTCGGTGAGCACGCCGTCGCCGGCGCCGTCTTCGCCGCCCACACTCAGGAGCACCGCGCCGGGGAACCTGGTGGCGAAGTGTTCGCGGGCGGCAGCCGGGAGATCGGCGAGGGTGAGGGGTTTGTCGCTGTCCTGCGACTCGTGGGAGAGGACCTGGCCGGTGACGCTGAATTTGACTTCGTGGAGGAGGCCGTCGACGGAGATGAGGAACTGGTACTCGGTGACGACGTCGTCGCCGGCTGCGTCCTCGGCGCCGAGTTTGAGGACGGTTCCGGTGGGGAACCGGGTGTTGTATGCGTCTTTGACGGCTGTGGGTAGCGCGTCGAACGTCAGGGCGGGGGCGTCGGACTCATTCTCGTCTTTTTGTTCCCTCTCTCCGTCGCCGTCATCGAAGGTGTCTTCGCCCTTGCCGCCGCGAACGTTGTCATTGCCGTCGCCGCCGGAAACGTAGTCGTCGCCCGCGCCGCCGGTGATCACGTCCTTGCCGTCGTCGCCGAAGAGGTCGTCGTCGCCGGCGTTGCCCGCGAGCTTGTCGTTACCGTCGCCGCCGAGGACGTCGTCGTCGCCGGCTCCGCCGTCGAGCTGGTCGTTTCCATCGCCGCCCGAGAGGTCATCGTCGCCGGAGCCGCCACTGACCTTGTCATTGCCCGCGCCGCCGGAGAGTACGTCCTTGCCGTCGCCACCGGAGAGTTTGTCGCCGCCAGC
>JBBRUM010000210.1:0-6668 GCA_038247815.1 Tepidisphaerales bacterium
CCGCAGGTTCGACAGGTCCCCCACCCGCACCGGTGCCGCCAGTTTCACCGCGTAGGTCAGTCGGGTTGAGGTGGGGGTGTCCACCCGTTCGACGGACGCCACCACCGGCGCGGCCGACCCGTCCCTCGCAGCCGACACCGTGATCGCAGACGTCTGCTCGGCTTCGAGGGCTCCGGTGACGGAGAACGTGATCAGGTCCGGCGCGTCGAGGAATGCGGCAATGGGCTTCACGGAAAAATCAACCTTCGACGGATCGGAGTAAACGGTGTCATCGCCACTGACCAGCCAAACCTCAGTCACGGCCGACGGGCCGAAGGATACGAACCGGTCCCCCCCGCTGTCTTTCTGTTCCCAGTTTCCCCGGCGGACGATAATCCCCGCACGCTCGGGCTTGACCTTCAACGGCACGACCGCATAGGCCCCGAACGGCGTCTTGCCACTAAATCCATACTCTGCTCCCTCCTGCCCCGCCGCCCACGACCACAGGTTCCAACCCGTGTAGTTCCCGTCAAACCGGTGGTAGTGCACCACCAGCAACGCCTCGGCGCCTACATCCGCCGGCTTGAGCGTCCCAGCCAAGGACGGGTACTTCGGCACCTCCGCCCCTACCGCCGTCGGGGCGGCCAGCACAAGAAACGTAAACAGCGAAACACTCAGCAGATGCAGCACACGGCGGAGTACCAAGGGCATGGCGGGGGCCTCGTTTAGGGATAAGTTAACCGTTTAAACTAGGGCGGATATTAGTGCTATGGTTTGCAGTCGGCAAGCCCGCCAAAATCGACAATCCCCCGCAGTCGCCCACTACGTTAGCTCGCACACTCTCCCCGTCAGTCGCTCGTGCGCTTCCTGATATCTCGCCAACGTCCCCGCCACCACGTCCGACGGCAGCGCGGGCCCGGGCGGCGTCTTGTCCCACGTCGACTGCTCCAGCCAGTTCCTCAAATATTGCTTGTCAAAACTCGGCTGATCCCGACCCGGCGCAAAATGTGCAGCCGGCCAAAACCTCGACGAATCCGGCGTCAAGATTTCGTCAATCAAAATCACCGACCCGTCCGCCAACTTCCCGAACTCGAACTTCGTATCCGCCAGCAAGATTCCACGCGACTCGGCGAACGCGGCTGCTCGGGTGTACAGATCCAACGTCCGCGTCCGCAAGTCGGCCATGAGTCCCTCGCCGACAAGTCGGGCAGCCGTCTCGAAACTGATGTTTTCGTCGTGCCCTTCCTCGGCTTTGGTAGCCGGCGTGAAGATCGGTTGCGGCAGCTTCGAGCACAGCACCAGTCCCGGCGGCAGCTGGTTTCCGCATACCCTCCCCGTTTGCTGATACTCCCTCCACCCCGACCCCGCGAGGTACCCCCGCGCTACGCATTCTATCGGAATCACCGACGTCTTCCTCACAAGCATCGACCGCCCCCGCAGCATGTCCCGGTGCGGCCGCAGCCCAGCCGGGAACTCCGCCGGGTCCGTCGCGATCAGGTGGTTGGCCACATCCGGAAACATTCGAAACCAAAACAGCGACAGCGACGTGAGAATCCGTCCCTTGCCGTTGATCGGCGTCGGCATGATCACGTCGTACGCCGAAATCCGGTCGGTCGCGACAATCAGCAGTTGTTCACCAAGGTCGTAAACGTCCCGAACCTTGCCGGAACGACGGGGAAACGGAAGCGCTGTGGTAAGAACGGGCGACATGGGTTCCCCAGCCTAGAGCTTCCGCCGCGCCCGGGAAAGTGCGCCCGAAAAACCCGCCTCGTCGCCACACCGAGCATGTGAACTCGGTCGTCGTGTCGGGTAGACTCTCGGAATGCCCGTCCGGTTCGAGGTCTACATTTCAGGTGAGAGGGTCGGTCAGTTCACGCCCGTCGCGGCGTGCGCCATGGGGCAGGAGGGCGTCCCCATCTCCGGCGACATCTTCTTCCGCGACGGCCTGCTCACCGTCTCCCGCCCCGACGCCCAAGCCGTGGGCGTCTGCCTCCTATGGGACTGCGGCGACTACGGCTCGTACGTCCTGGAAACCACCCGGCTCAAGCCCCGCGACCGCCCCTACGTCCTCAACGTCGAGCTCGCCCGCGGACGGCTCATGCGCATCCTCCAGAAAAAGGAGGACTGGAACCTCTTCGACTACCCCCGCGCCGAAAAGCTCGCCGCCCGGTTCCGCGACGCCCAGCTCGCCCTCGGCGACGCGCTTTCCAAACTCCCCGACGACCCCGCCGCCGCAGCCATTCTCGGGGACGAAGCCCTGCGACTCGGCATGGCGGTCGGCGACGAGCTCGCCGTCTTCCACGCCGAACTGCTCCTCGGCCGCCGACGAACCTCGGGCACGGTCGCGCGGCACATCCTCGGCTGCCGCGTCGAACCCGGAATTGATGACCGCGAGTACCGCGAGGCCCTCTTCGCCGGCTTCGACTACGCCGTCGTCCCCATGAACTGGCGGAAAATCCAGCCCAGGGAGGAGGAGCTCGTCACCAAACCCATCGACGAACTCCTGGACACCCTCGTCCAAAAACGAATGCCCGTCGTCGCCGGCCCCCTCGTCGACCTCCATGAAGCCAACGTCCCCGACTGGATGTTCATCTGGGAGCACGACTACGACACCCTCCGCGACCTCACCTACGAGCACGTCCAACGCATGGTCCAACGCTACCGAAAACAGGTCAGCGTCTGGAACGTCGTCTCCGGCTTGCATGCTCACACCGCCTTCAGCCTCACCTTCGAGCAAATCATCGAGTTCACCCGCCTCATCGTCGGCCAGGTCAAAGCAGCCCTCCCCACCGCCCGCACCCTCGTCAGCATCCGCCAACCCTTCGGCGAGTACCACGCCCGCCACCGCAACACCGTCCCACCCATGCTCTACGCCGAAATGGTCGCCCAGAGCGGCATCCCGTTCGAAGCCTTCGGAGTCGAACTCGAAATGGGCGTCCCCACGCCCGGGATGTTCACCCGCGACCTCTTCCAGCTCTCCTCCGTCCTCGACCGCTTCGCCACACTCGGCAGGCCCGTCTTCCTCACCGCCATGTGCGTCCCCGGCCGCAACTCCCCCGACCCCGCCGACGCCTCCGACGGTCGCCTCGACCCCGCAGCCGCCGGACGCTGGCACCGACCTTGGGACGAACAACTCCAAGCCGACTGGATGGACGCCGTCTCCAAGCTCGCCCTCAGCAAGCCCTATGTCGAGTCCCTCGCTTGGAGCTCCCTCGCCGACCCCGGCCACTCCCTCCCCGGCGGCGGACTCCTCGACGCCAAAAACAAACCCAAAGTCGCCTACCGCAAAGCCCAGGAACTCCGCCAACTCTTCCACTCCTGGTCCGGCAAACGCGCGGCCGCCACCACCGGAGGGGCACCTCCACTCCCCGCCTAACCAATGATCGCCCCCCGACACCAACGCGCTGTCGCACTCCTCGTCACCGCCGCGCTCGCCCTGGGCACCTGGCGCCTCGTCACCCGACCCGCCCACCCCAACCACCCCGTCAACCCCACCGACCCCGCCCCCTCCTCCGTCGCCCTCCAACTCGACCCCAACACCGCAACCCTCGCCGAACTCCTCGCCGTCCCCGGCATGGGCACCGCCCGCGCCCAAGCCCTGATCTCCCACCGCAACACCCAAACCGCCCAAGGAACATCCCCCGCCTTCATCACCCCCTCCGACCTGAGCAAAGTCCCCGGCTTCGGCCCCGCAACCCTCGAACGCGTCGCCCCGTTCCTCGTCTACCCCACGCGTTAAACCCAGCCGTTGCGGCGCACGCCGCTGCATAACATCCCCCATGCCCGATTTCGAAGTCGTCTCCCCCTACAAGCCCTCCGGCGATCAGCCCGCCGCAATCGACAAGCTCGCCGCCGGACTCCGCGAGGGCAAAAAATACCAAACCCTCATGGGCGTCACCGGCAGCGGAAAAACCTTCTCGATGGCCCACACCATCGCCCGCGTCAACCGCCCCACCCTCGTCCTCTCCCACAACAAAACCCTCGCCGCCCAGCTCTACGAAGAGTTCAAGGAACTCCTCCCCAACAACGCCGTCGGATACTTCGTCTCCTACTACGACTACTACCAGCCCGAAGCCTACATCCCCCAGCGCGACATCTACATCGAGAAAGACGCCTCCCGCAACGACGACCTCGACCGCCTCCGCCTCTCCGCCACCAGTAACCTCGTCTCCCGCCACGATGTCCTGATCGTCGCGAGCGTCTCGTGCATCTTCGGTCTCGCCAGCCCGATGGAGTACAAAAAGTCCGTCATCCCCATCGCCGTCGGCGGCGTCTGGGACCGCGACGACCTCCTCACCCGCCTCGTCGAGCTGCAGTACGCCCGCAACGACATCGACTTCAAACGCGCCACCTTCCGCGTCCGCGGCGACATGGTCGAGATCTACCCCAGCTACGAAGAGTTCGCCTACCGCGTCGAGTTCTTCGGCGACGACATCACCTCCATCCAAGCCGTCAACCCCCTCACCGGCGAACTCCTCCGTGATGAATCCAGCGTCTTCATCTACCCCGCCGTCCACTACGTCCTCCCCGAGGACCGCGTCGGCATCGCCGTCGCCGCCATCAAGGAAGAGCTCGACCTCCGCGTCATGTCCCTCCGAACCGAAGGCAAACTCCTCGAAGCCCAGCGCCTCCTCGCCCGCACCAAGTACGACCTCGAAATGATCGCCGAAGTCGGCTACTGCTCCGGAATCGAAAACTATTCCCGCCACCTCGACGGCCGACAACCCGGCCAACGCCCCTACACCCTCATCGACTTCTTCCCCAAAGACTTCGTCCTCATGGTCGACGAGTCCCACGTCACCCTCTCCCAGATCAAAGCCATGTACAACGGCGACAAGCAGCGCAAGCAAGTCCTCGTCGACCACGGCTTCCGCCTCCCAAGCGCCATGGACAACCGCCCCCTCAAGTGGGAAGAGTTCGAACAGATCTACACCCAAGCCATCTTCGTCTCCGCCACCCCCGGCAAGGTCGAACTCGAAAAGTGCGGCGGCGAAGTCGTCGAGCAGGTCATCCGCCCCACCGGCCTCGTCGACCCCGTCATCGAAATCCACCCCGCCCAGGGCCAGGTACCCCACCTACTCGCCGCCATCAAGGAACGCGTCGCCTCCGGCGACCGCGTCCTCGTCACCACACTCACCAAACGCCTCGCCGAAGACCTCTCCGCCTACATCCAGGAAGCCGGCATCCGCGGCCGATACATGCACTCCGAAGTCCACACCCTCGAACGCACCGAAATCCTCGCCGACCTCCGCCGCGGAGAGTTCGACGTCCTCGTCGGCATCAACCTTCTTCGCGAGGGCCTCGACCTCCCCGAAGTCTCCCTCGTCGCCATCCTCGACGCCGACAAAGCCGGCTTCCTCCGATCCGAAACCTCCCTCGTCCAAACCATCGGCCGAGCCGCACGCAACGTCAACTCCAAAGTCATCATGTACGCCGACTCCGTCACCCCCGCCATGAAAGCCGCCATCGACGAAACCGCCCGACGCCGCGAACTCCAAATCAAATACAACACCGCCAACGGAATCACCCCCGAAACCGTCAAAAAATCCATCCGCACCACCCTCGAATCCGAAATCAAAGCCCGCCGAACCGTCGAACGCGCCATCTCCGCCTCCGAACAACAGCTCGACAACACAGACCTCCTCAAACTCCTCGAAACCGAAATGCTCGAAGCCGCCGCCAACCTCGAATTCGAACGCGCCGCCCAACTCCGCGACAAAATCAACGAAATCAAAGGCGCCCCCCAAATCAAAAGCGCCGGCGGATACGCCTCCGGAACCGCAGAAGAAACCCGCCAAAAAATCTGGCAACCCAAAGGCAAAGGCCGCAACAAAGGCTCCGACCGGGCCTGACGGTGTGGATTCACATCACGGGTAAGTCGATTGAGGTCGATCCACATCTACTCGACAGGGCGTCTCGGGTGTCGGGAGTTTCCGCGTTGTAAGAAATCGTCCGCACCGCCCTCGACGAGTACATCCTTGGAAGACGCGACGTCGCGCAACCCCGTCCGACCCCCGACAGCCTCGTCGCGCTCTTCGGAACCGTCGATATGGACCCAAACTACGACTATAAGAAACAGCGGACGGTACCAGAATGGTCCTTGTGGACGCTTGTATGGGGTCGACTGCCCTCCGACGCGGCGTGGAGACCGAACAATCGCCAACGCTCAAACTCTTGATGCAACGAAAACAAGTCGCCATGATCGGCGCAATTCGGCGGGAAGTTCTCGCCGGCGGACGCTCGGTAGAGCAGTACTCCCGGCTGCGATTTGAGCTCAGTCAGATTCCGGATCAGGCCGTGGAAACGGCTGACTTTGAACTTGCGCCGCTGTTCTAATTTGATTGTCAACGGCGCGGTGTCCAAGGCTCGCCGACCGACTTTCTGATTTCCGCTTTCTGCATCAGAACCGTTCCTCCGCTCTACATGGTCGTTCAGGATTTTCATCGGTATTCCGCCATCGCGGCGTTCACCTTGTTCGATCCCAACGCGTTGTGACGCGGACGCTCTGCCTCAGCCCTCTACATCCCTCCGGCAACCCCGATGTGATCCACCTATGAACCGATTCAAACTCGTATCCCTCACCACGCTCATCCTCACGATCCCCGCCGTTCTTCCGGTCATGTGTCAAGGGCGGGCCGGGCGCCCCCCCCCCCCACAAGAGCCCGGAAACCACCCCCAACAAACAGCAA
>JBBRUM010000211.1:0-6625 GCA_038247815.1 Tepidisphaerales bacterium
CCCCCCCCCCCCCGCCGCTCAAACTCCGGAATCACCTTCTCCAGCCCCGGCAACTGGGAGAAAGTCCCCGTGTCGGCTACCACCAGCGCGTCGTAAGACGCGAAGTCCGGCGCCGGCCCGACCGCGAGATCCGTATGCCCCAGCCCCGGCTCCTCCAGCACAAACCGGTACTTCGACGGCAACTTTGACAGAAGCAAAATGTCGGCGACCTTCCCCTTCGCCCGCAGCGCAATCGCCAGCGCCGCCACCGACCCCAGGGCATCGCCATCCGGCCGAACGTGGGTCGTAAGAAGCACCCGCGAAGCGCGGTCAAAGGCGGCGAGCAGGTCGGCGGGATTGGCGCTGGGAGTGGGCATGGGCGGTGATCCTAAAGCAGATTCAGCCCAAGGTGGATGGCCGACGCGACTAAACTTGCTCCGATGCGATGGAAGATCGGAACGATGGGCTTCTCCTACCCCGCATGGTCCGGCGGAGTTTTCTACCCGCGCGGCGTCAAACCCGCCGACTACCTCGCCTACTACGCCAAGTGCTTCGACGCCGTCGAACTCGACACCACCTTCTACGCCATCCCCGCCCCCGACCGCGTCCGCCGCTGGGCCTCAGCCGTCGGCCCGGACTTCCGCTTCTCCCTGAAAACCCCCCGCGACATCACCCACGCCGACGACGTCTCAGCCGCCGCCGCCATGATGGCCAGCTTCGTCACCTCCGTCCGCGAGTTCGGCGAAAAGCTCGGCGTCATCCTCCTGCAATTCCCCCCGAGCTTCGACGCCCGCCGCTTCCGCGAGCTGCAGGGTCTCCTCGCCACCATCCCCACCGACATCCCCCTCTGCGCCGAGTTCCGACACGCGTCATGGTGGGCTTGGGGAGACACCGCCCAATTCCTCGCCGATTACAACGTCTCCTGGGCGTCGGCTGACTACGTCTCCTCTCCCCGCGAGCTCCGCGTCGTCGGCCACCGGGCGTACCTCCGCCTCATCGGCGAGCACGACCGCTACCCGAACATGTACCGCGAAGAACGCGACCCCACCGCCGACCTGCAATACTGGAAATCCGAACTCGACCGCGCCGCCCCCGAGGAGGTTTGGGTTCTGCTCAACAACGACTACGCCGGATTCAGTATCGCCACCGCCGAACGCCTCCTCGCTC
The DNA here is from genome assembly GCA_038247815.1 of Tepidisphaerales bacterium. GTDB lineage: Bacteria > Planctomycetota > Phycisphaerae > Tepidisphaerales > Tepidisphaeraceae > JBBRUM01. Next base: position 1,147 of record JBBRUM010000211.1, read on the forward strand.
TCCTCGGCAGGCAATCGTCCCGCCCCCTCGCCATCGAAACCACCCTCTTCGGATGAAACCCTTCGACAACCCCGCCGCTTGCGTGTAGACTCCAGCGATGAAATCGATATTCCTCGCCGCCATCGTCTCAACCTCCTCCGCCCTCCTCGCAGCCGACGTCCGCATTACCGTCGAGGCCCCCGCCACCCCACGCCCGATCTCACCCTACATCTACGGCGTCAACCAAAACCCCGGCGGCGACCTCGCAAGGTTCCCCATGCTCCGCCAAGGCGGAAACCGCATGACCGCGTGGAACTGGGAAACCAACGCCTCCAACGCCGGGGCCGACTGGAATCACCAGTCCGACGACTACCTCGGCGGCGGCGATACCCCCGGCGAGGTCGTCCGAAAACACGTCGCCAACGCAATGGCCAACCGCCAAGCCGCCGTCGTCACCGTCCCAATGGCCGGCTACGTCTCCGCCGACAAACTCGGCAACGGCGACGTCAACCAAACCCCCGACTACCTCAATACCCGGTTCCACAAGAGCCTCCCCTCCAAGTCCAAAGCCCGCGGCGGGTCGTTCGTCTTCCCCCCCGACACCACCGACAGGTTCGTCTACCAAGACGAAATGGTCTGGTGGGTTGAAAAAACCTTCGGCGGCCCGAACCGCGCCGCCCCGATCTTCTACGCCCTCTGCAACGAGCCCGACCTCTGGAACCACACCCACGAACGCATCCACCCCCAGAAACTCACCTACGCCGAACTCATCTCCCGCACGATCGACTGGTCCTCCGCCATCAAAGCCGTCGCCCCCGCCAGCAAAGTCTTCGGGTTCGTCAGCTTCGGGTACTCCGGCTATTCCACCCTGCAGGCCGCCCCCGACGCCAACGGCCGGTTCTTCATCGACGTTTTCCTCCAAGCCATGGCCGCCGCCGAGAAAGACACCGGCCAGCGCCTCGTCGACGTCCTGGCGTTGCACTGGTACCCCGAAACCCGTGGCGGAGGCATACGCATCACCAGCCCCGCCGGCGAAGGGCCAGCCGTCGGCAAAGACACCGCCCTCGCCCGCGTCCAAGCGCCACGGCACATGTACGACCCGACCTTCCGCGAAACCAGCTGGATCGACACCGACGTCGTCCGCGGGCCGATCTACCTCATCCCCACCCTTCAGGAAAAGATCGCCAAAAACTACCCCGGCACCGCCCTCGCCTTCACCGAATACAACTACGGCGGCGGCGAGGAAATCTCCGGTGCCATCGCCCAAGCCGACGTCCTAGGCGCCTTCGGCAGGCACGGCATCTTCGCCGCAAGTTGGTGGTCCATCGGCGAGAAAAACCCCTTCATCGCCGCCGGCTTCGACGCGTTCCTCAACTACGACGGCCAAGGCGGACGCTTCGGCCAATCCTCCCTCGACACCACCAGCTCCGACATCACGAGCGTCTCGGCATGGGCTGCCCAACGCACCGACGGCGTCGTCACCCTCGTTCTGATCAACCGCGGCGAAACCGACGCAGCCGTCTCCCTCGCCGGCGGAGCACTTGCCGGCACGAGCGCCACCCGCACATTCGTCCTCCAAGAAAAAACCGGCCCGAACTGGGTCTCAACCACCCCCGGCAAGCTCGGCGAGCTGTCCCTCCCCGCCATGAGCATCACAGTCGTCGAAGCTGGTAAGTAACAGCACCTCGGCCGACCTAACCCCAGCCGACCCGGTCACTCGGGCGCGTGCTATGACATGGCCGCCCCGAGCGGTCCGCCCACCCCAACGCAAAACACCGCCATGTCGCTTTCGCCGCTAGCGATCTGATGGCTTTGAGCCTTGTAGCCTGCGATGTCTTTGACGGCCGTTTAACGGACCCTCTGGTCACGGTTCTCGCCGTGATTTTCATCGGCGCTCTCATCCCTCGCCCGAAGACGCGAAGACGCGAAGACGTTGTGGTCCCCTCCCGCCATGGCAAAAGTTAGGTACAAAAAGAGAGCCGCCGCCCGGGGGGGTGGGCGACGGCTCAGGGGGGGGGATTGGAGTCACAGGGATTCGAACCCTGAATTCCACCATGCCATGGTGGCGTGATCCCATTTCACTATGACCCCGGGACCTTACCGGGATAACCCGGATCAGCCCGGGGAAGCGGGTTGTCTCTCCCGCCGACGCCCATACTTTAGCACTACCTCTGGGGGAGTCAAGTCATTGGATCGATGTCCTTGTCGAACAGAAAAGAGTCTGACGGTTGTGCCGCATTTTTCAAACACGTTGTTGCCCTTTACCTCCGCCAACCACACATTCACCCTCCGTTGCACCAACCACACCCTCGGGCTAGGTCTGAGGATCTCACAGAAGGACCACCCATGGCCGATTTTTCCGTGATCATCACCACAGCCGGCGGAGGCGCAATGACCCGAGTCGACGGCCGAGAAGCACTCCTCCGCTCGGTCGACCTGTTCGTCGGCAAGCCTGGAATCAAACAGGTCGTCGTCATCTTTGCGCCCGGCGAGTTCGAGGAGGGAAAGAAACGCCACGGGTCGCACTTCGCGTTCACCGGCGTGCGACTGGCTGCCGGCGGACCCTCCTGGGCAGACCAAGTGGCTGCTGGCATGGACAAAGTCTCCCCCGAATCGACCCACGTCCTCGTCCACGACGGCGCTCGCTGCGTTGTTCCCGCCAGTGACATCGAAGCCCTCCAAACCGAGGTCGAACACGCCCCCACCGCCGCCGCACTCGTGGGCAAGCTCCACGGCACGCTCGTGGAACTCGACGAAGGCGGCGCCGCCATCGCCACCGAACGCTCCTCGCGGTTCGTCCAACTCCTCTCCCCCGTGGCCTACACGCGGAAGGCCATCGAAACCGTCGCTAAAACCAGGAAAGACGTCCCCGCTGCCGCCATGCGACTCGTACCGGGATCGCCCCTGAACGTCCGCGTCTCCGAACCCGGCGACGAGAAAATCGCCAGCGCCATGATCGCCCTCCTACCCAAAGTCATCAAAGTCGGCGACGGCCCCTTCGGCGAAGCCCAGTGGTAGTGCCTCCCCCCAGCGCGATAAAACACCCCACATGCACAACTTTGCCGTCCCCCTCGCCCTGATCGTGGTGTCCAAAGTGTTTGTGACCTACGCGTGGTACGGCCACCTCCGAGACACCCAGCGGGCGCTGTGGGTGACGATCCTGATCTCGTGGGGCATCGCGTTTTTCGAATAGTGCTTCATGATCCCGGCCAACCGCATCGGCTACCAAGGGGGAATGTCGGCTGGGCAACTCAAGGTGATGCAGGAAGCCATCACCCTCGCGGTGTTCCTCGTCTTCGCCAGTTTGTACCTCGGCGAGAAGCTGACTTGGGACTTCTACGCGGGGTTTGTGATCGTTCTTGCCGGGGTGGCGGTGATATTCTGGGGGCGGGCGTAGCAAATCGGGCGCGGCGAGGGGCGTATGGAGCGGGATGAGAGGGCGATGGCGGGGGGGTGGGGGGTTGAGATTTCGGGGGGGACGACTACCCTCGCAGGGGTTCCGAAGGTCCAAGCAGAAGGGATAGTCGCGTGCAGCCGTTTCCCGATGGAAATACGTGTGTCGTCGGTTTGCAATGGGGGGACGAAGGCAAAGGGAAAGTTGTCGATTTCCTGACCGAAAAGTGCGACTTTGTCGTTCGCTACTGCGGCGGAGCCAACGCGGGGCACACCGTTCGCATCGGAACCGAAAAGTACGCCACCCACCTCCTCCCGGTCGGCGTGTTTCGCCCGGGGGTGATGAACATCATCGGAAATGGCGTGGTGCTCGACCCCGAGGTACTGCTGAACGAGATCGACGGACTCAATGCGCGGGGCGTGGTGGTATCGCCTGCCAATTTGCGGATCAGTTACAAAGCTCACATCGTCATGCCCTACCACAAGTTGGAAGACGAGGCCCGCGAGGCGTCGGCAGAGGGGGGTGGGATTGGGACGACGCGGCGCGGGATCGGCCCTGCCTACGCGGAGAAGATGAACCGGACGGGGGCGATCCGGATGTGTGATTTGGTGAACGAAGAGGTGCTCAAGCGCAAGGTCGGGCAGACGGTGGCCGAGAAGAACCGGCTGCTCAAAGCGATGTACGACGTTCCGCCGCTGGATTGGAAGGTTATTTTTGAGACGTACCGGGACTGCGGCCGGCGGCTGACGGCGTTTGTGGACGACACGGGGAAGATGCTGATTGACGCGGCGCGCGACGGCAAGCGGCTGGTGTTCGAGGGGGCGCACGCGGCGCTGTTGGATGTGGACCACGGGACGTATCCGTATGTGACGAGCAGCAGTTGTTCGTCGCTGGGGTTGTACACGGGGGCGGGGGTTCCGCCGCAGACGGTGCAGAACTTCGTGGGGATCATGAAGGCGTACAGCACCCGCGTGGGCGGCGGGCCGTTCCCGACGGAGCAGGACAATCAGATCGGGAACTACATCCGCGAGCGGGGCAACGAGTACGGAACGACGACGCGGCGACCGCGGCGGTGCGGCTGGTTCGACGCGGTGGCGGCGCGGTACTCGGCTGATTTGTGTGGGGCGACTCACGTTGCCCTAACCTTGCTGGACGTGCTTAGCGGCCTGGAAGCCGTTCGCGTGTGCACCGGGTATAAGCACCGCGGGGTGCGGATGGACTACTACCGGGCCGACTCGGAGATACTGGCGGAGGTCGAGCCCGTGTACGAAACGCTGCCGGGGTGGCGGCAGGAGATCGGCGCGATTCGCCGGTACGAGGAGCTGCCGCAGGAAGCCAAGACGTATGTGTCTCGGCTGGAGACGCTGATGGGGGTACCGATCCGAATGGTCGGAGTCGGGCCGGAGCGGACGGCGACGTTGTTGAGGTAAAGGTGGGTCGTTCGTAGTTGGTAGTTGGTATTTGATAGCGGGTAGTTGGTAGTTGGTAGTTGGTAGTTGGTAGTTGGAGGATCGTATGAACAAGGCACAGGGTTCGGGTGTGGCGTCGCGGCGGGGGTTTTTGTTGGGGGTGGGTGCGGCGGCGACTGCGGTGGGGTTGGCGGGGTGGGGGGCGCCGGTGGCGGTTGCCCGGCAGAATCAGCCGAACGCGGCGCGGGCGGTGGGGGCGCCGGCAGCGCTGGAGGTGATCGAGCTCGACAAGGATCTGAAGGTGGTGACCGGCGCGGGTGGGAACATCGCGGTCCACACCAGTGCGGACTCGGTGTTCGTGATCGACGCGGGACTGCCGAACCGGGCAGCCGACGTCGTCGCGGCTGTGACGGCGGTTGCGGGAGCGTCGCTGGCTGGGGGTAAAAAGATGTTGTTCAACACGCATTACCATTTCAACCACGTCGGAGCCAACGAACTCATGGCTGCGGCCGGTTTCACGATCGTGGGATCGACCAACTGCCGCCGACGAAACGGCGAAACGATCAAACTCGATGACCTCGGGATGACCGCCGAGCCGCTGCCCGAGCGTGCCCGGCAATCCGTGACCTTCGGGGACGGCGGGATGTCGCTGTACGTGCCGGACGAGGTGCGGCTGGTGAAGTTCCCCGCGTCCCAC
>JBBRUM010000212.1:0-6516 GCA_038247815.1 Tepidisphaerales bacterium
CGTCGAAGTGATGTGCGTCGAGGATCTTGTTGACAGCCGCGTAAAACGGATGCGGCTGGGAATGAGATTGGCGGTGGAGATGAAAGGCGGCTGCTGAACTTGTTTGCGTTTCCCGATGGCCATGACGGGGGTCCTGCGTGACGCATGCCATCTCAGCGCGAGGGGGCCGGGGCGTCAAGGGGTAAAAACACGGACAGTTAGGCGAAGTCCGCTCCGTTGTCCGCCACTGGCTTACCGCCGCCTCGGGTCTCCCCGGATCCACTGGCCTCCGCTCCTCAACCGCCTTCTACACACCCGAAGGCGTCCTCACCACCCTCGCCGTTTACGACAACTCCAGCCAAGCCCTCCCTACATTCAACGGCATCGCAGCCGTCCCCACCGACGTCGTCGTCGAGTACACCTTCATCGGCGACACCAACCTCGGCAGCATTGTCGACGGCACCGACCTCTCCCGCTTTCTGGCCGGCATGAACGGGCAAGGCTCCCGCTGGAACTTCGGCGACGTCAACTACGACGGCTTGATCGACACCACCGACCTAGGCCGCACCCTCGCCGCCCTCCGCAGCCAAGGCGCCCCCCTCGGCTCGACCGCCAACCCCGGCTCGGGGGCCCCCATCCCCGAACCCACTTCCCTCGCCCTCCTCACCGCCACCCTCCCCCTACTCTCCCGCCGAAAACGCAGGTCGCCCCCCTCCCCATATCTGACATCCTCCCTCCTTTACGGCAATTCCCATGCCACGGCCCTGTTTGGCCGATATACTACCGGCGGACATGCAAACCCCGTTCCCCAACACAAACCGAACCTAAATACCTCCCCAGCATGAGCTTAGGCCAATCACTATCGATGCGCACCGACATGCGTCAGCTACTGACGCCTCGGATGATCCAATCGATGGAGATCCTCCAAATGCCCCAAGCCGAGCTCGATGAACGCATCGAACTCGAACTCTCCTCCAACCCCACACTCGAACTCACCGAACCAGACCCCGACAACCTCCCGACACCCCTCTCCCCAGACTCCGAAGACTTTTCCGACTCGCCCCGCGAACGCATTGAATCCCTCTCGCAAGACCCAGACAACGCCTCCTCAGCCGAGTTCGACCGCCTCGCACGCATCGGCGAATACCTCGAAAACGAAGAATGGTCCCCCTCCTACAACAACTCCCAACCCTCCACCGGCGGAGCCTCCGGCGAACGCGACCAAAAACTCGACGCTCTCGCCAACACCGCCTCCCGATCCGGAAACCTCCCCGACCACCTCCTCTCCCAGTGGACCTTCATCGACCCGCCCACTTCCCTCCCCCCGTCCGTCTCCCCGCACGACTTCCTCCGCGCCGGCGAAACCATCATCGCCAACCTCCAGCCCGACGGCTACCTCCGCACAGACTTCCAATCCCTCCGCGACGCCTCACCCAACCCCCCCTCCCTCGAAGCCCTCGCCCTCGCCCTACCCCACGTCCAAAAGCTCGACCCTGCCGGCATCGCCGCACGCGACCTCATCGAGTGCTTCCTCCTCCAACTCTCCGCCCTCGAGCTCGACGAAGAACTCGCCGAAGGCCACGACTTCCCCCTCGAACGCACCCTCCTCCAGCACCACCTTCCCGACCTCAAACTCAACCGGTACCCCCAACTCGCCAAAAAACTCAACCGCTCCATCGAAGACCTGCAAGCCGCCGTCAAACGCCTCTCACACCTCCGCCCCTACCCCGGCCACGACATCGGCCACCACGACGCGCCCCCCGTCACCCCCGACGCCGTCATCACCCGCAACCAAGACACCGGCTTGTACGAAATCCAAATGACCCACGACCCCGTCTCCAACCTCACCATCTCCCAGCTTTACCGAAAGATGGTTAAAGACAAGTCAGCCGACCGCAAAACCCGCGAGTTCCTCGCCAACAACGTCCGCAACGCCAAGTGGCTTCTCGACGCCATCGAACAGCGCAAATCCACCATCCTCCGCGTCATCCGCCAGGTCGTAGACGCCCAGCACGACTTCCTCGAGAACGGCCCGGAGTTCCTCCGCCCCCTCCCCATGATCGACGTCGCCGGCCGCCTCGGAATCCACGTCGCCACCGTCTCCCGAGCCGTCTCCGAGAAGTACATCCAAACCCCCCAGGGCATCTTCCCCCTCCGCCGGTTCTTCTCCGGCGGCACGACCTCGTCCGACGGCGAAGACATGGCGTGGGACGCGGTGAAGGAAAAGCTCAAGATCCTCATCGCCGAGGAGGACAAATCCGACCCCCTCGGCGACGAACAAATCGTCGAAAAGCTCGCCCTCCAAGGCATCACCCTAGCCCGCCGCACCGTCGCCAAATACCGCGGCCTCCTCAACATCCCCACCGCCAGACAACGCAAGCAGTTTTGATCCCCCCGCTGTCTACCCTAAGCACTCATCACCGAATAAGGAGTGAAACAGTATCTGCATCGTTGATAGGACGGACCGCTCTCGTCCCACCTAAATTTTCCACTCGTCCTCCCAACTGTCGCCCGTCTCAAAGCTCGCGGAGGAAACCTTGATCGCCGCGGTTGGTTTCACGCCATAAACATCGAACATAACATACCCCACATCGCTCGCAGCCACCGAGTCACTTCCATAAGAATAAATCCTCTGTAGTGGATCGAACTCCCGTTCCCCAAGCCGCTTCTCCTTCCGCATCAATGCATATTCGAAGTCCGGTCGTTCTTTAACAACCCTCCTAAACTCTTCTGGTGTCATCGTCGAATCGGGTAGGTCCAAATAATACGAATCCGCCATGAATGCAAACTGTATAATTCTAGATTTCGCATCCAATCGTCTACGAACCTGAAGCGGCATCGGAACCGAAAATACTAAAAAGCAATCTGATTTTACGAGACAGCGTGTGCGATATCCTACCAGTTCAATATAGTGCAAGAACTGACGCTCACGCCGCGCCCGCTCCAGTTTTACTGCCGCTTCCAAACGTTCCGTTCGGCTCTTTGCCATCTTTGTGCCCTCACGGTTATTGTACTCAACAAGGTACCATCGTCAAATCAATCGTAATCGTACCTGCTAAACGTCCGTGAGCGAAAAACATTTCCCCGCAACCGATCACGTCGCTGACATCATGGTGTCACTCCAACCTCGTCAACCTCAAGGATGCTTGCATTGACTTGTCGTAGCCAGTAAAATAGGTACGACCTCTTTCGCACTATTTTCGGACAACATATCCACGACGCTATCAGAAAGTGAGTCTTTGTGTCACAGCTCCCAATCACGAACAAGTTTTTCGGAGTGGTCGACCTGAACAAAGCTCGCAGTGACCGTCACGGGCGCACTCCCGCTCCACACCAGTCGACTGCCCTTGAGAAGTTAGGTCACTGGTTTAGCCGTACAACGCCGACGGTCGCCCGTGGCGGCATCATCGTACTCCCCACAGGAGGTGGCAAGACATTCACCGCCACGCATTTTTGCTGCCGTCATCCCCTCTCCCAGGGATTTAAGATCATCTGGCTCGCACACACCCACCACCTCCTCGAACAGGCTTACGAAAGCATCGTCGAGCGGGCGTCGCAGATCGCCGAACCCCGACACGAACTCAGGGTTCGCGTAGTTTCAGGAACGCCGGGCCATTCAACGCCAAGTGACATAACGCCAACCGACGATGTGCTCATAGGCACAGTTCAAACCATTGGTAATGCCCTCAATCGCACTCATCCGCGGATGAGTGCATTTATTGAGTCCACTGACAAACTCTTCGTCGTCATAGACGAAGCTCACCATTCCCCGGCGCCCTCCTACCGTGAACTCATCAAGAAGCTGAAGACTCAGTTCCCCTCAATGTTCCTCCTCGGCCTCACCGCCACGCCTCGATACACCGACGTGAGCAAGCGTGGATGGCTTGGTATGCTATATCCTCAAGGCATCATCCATGAGGTCACGGCAATTTCGCTAATGACCGCAAAAGTGTTGGCCAAGCCGACCTATGAAGAGCACAAAACAACTTTGGAAGTTCCCTTCGACGAACGAGCGTTTGAAAAATGGGCGAGCTCCAATCAAGATATTCCCGAAAGAATAATCGACGACCTTGCACGCAACCGAACGCGAAATGATGCAATCGTATCCTGCTATGTAACGCATCGTGAACGATATGGAAAGACCATCATTTTCGCAGATCGCTCATATCAGTGTGAGTATCTCAGTGAGGCCCTCCGAAAGAAAAAGGTGCGCGCCGATGTAGTGTATTCTCATATCAATGCTGACCCGGGTTCAGCTTCGGCACGCAATCGCCGAACTGCAGATGATAATGCCAAGGCCTTGAAGAAGTTCAAGAATAACGAACTTGACGTGCTCATCAACGTTCGGATGCTCACTGAGGGCACAGACGTACCGAAAGTTCAGAGCGTTTTCTTAACCCGGCAGACAACAAGTAGCGTATTACTAACCCAGATGGTCGGTCGTGCACTGAGAGGGCCTAAGTTTGGTGGCACAAACGAAGCTTACATCGTCTCGTTCATCGATAACTGGAAACACCACATAAACTTCGCCGAGTACAGCCACTTGGAGCCGGGTCAAGCAGATGAAGGCTCCACCGAATACCGCAAACGACCTCCATATTCTATTATTTCAATAGAACTGATTCAGCGGTTAGTACGACAGATGGATACGGGACAGACAGTGAGTTCAGCGCCCTTCCTTTCAGTAGTTCCAGTCGGTTGGTATTACGTGTCCTATGAAGCCACGGTCGAAGGATCAGATGAGACGACACGAGTCGACCGTCCGGTAATGATACACAGCGCAGAGGAGGATTCGTTCTCCAAGTTTCTCCAGGTGCTAAGAAAGTCACCAGTGTCCGTGTTTAGAAGCGAAAGGGTAAAGATCGATAACGTCGATGGAAAGCTCAAGGAGTGGATCAAGAAGTTCTTCAAAAATCCCGACGAATCGATCGGGGGCGAAGTCCACCTGAAGCAACAGCTTTTCAGTCTCGCACGCCACGTGGCCCAGCAGGGGGGTACACCCAAGTTCTATCCGTATGAGGACCGCGATCGCCTCGACCTCGACTTAATGGCCATCAAGTTCCTCAATGACAAGCTTGGCCCTGCTGAATTAGATGACTCACTACGTACCGAATATGAACGTCAGGACCAATGCTGGAGAATCCTATTCTACAATTATACTCTCTTTAAGTCGCAATTCGATGCGTGCATGAACCGACTTCTGGACGCGAAGCGCCACGACGGAAATGTTCCAGTTCATGTACCCGCTGTCAGTAATCCCGAGGCGCTACGTGAACGCGAACCTTCCGAGAAGCAAAAAAAGCAGATTCGGGACCGAGATCAAAAGGCGTGCCTATGTTGCGGATTACGCAAATACCTGCAAATTGATCATATTGCACCAGCATATTTCGGTGGCGTCAACTCTGACAATAATCTTCAAACACTTTGTAGGTACTGCAATAATTCAAAGGGAACCCGAAACATCAATTTCCGTAACGATAGGACCACGCTAACCCAGGCACCTCATAATCTTTTGGAGTGTGATCTGCCAACGAAGGAGCAGCAACTCTATCCACCAACGAAACTCAGGACCTTTGTTCGCCGAACCATCAACCTGTTCTATCAGTGCTCAGCCGTAAGCGACATCAAGATCGGATTGAGAGGCAACAGCCTCCGGCATTGGAAAGTCACCTTGAAACCGGGAAATAACCCTAAATGGATCAAGGCTTCTGACCTCAAGTCGATGGCCTCAAGGATAAGAAGCGCCCGTGCCGCCTATCCTCGGCCCAGCGGGGTTGAGCAAACTCCCCTCAAAATTTTTGTGGATTGAGTGAGCATTACGAAATTAGCAGAACCGTTCAGTACTGATACCGCTCGTTCAGCGCGGTGTGGGCCGTGACTGCTCTAGTGACAAAGTTGACCTAAGCCTCTACGAAAGGGAACATGGCAAATCAAGTGCTTGTAGATCAGCTCAATGTGACTATGGAGTTGAAGAATAGCGGTGTCATGCTGCGAGTGAACACCAACGGCCGCTTGAAAGGCTACCTACAGATCAGTAAGGGAAAGCTTCGTTGGTTTCGCGGAAGGGAGCAGTCCCCTGTCGGGGAATTTACCCTCGACGAGTTCATTCGTATGGCTGAGGGGCAGAATCGATAGTTTCACCGCTGCCTCCCCGTCTTCCCCTCCGACGTACTCGTCAAGTACACCTATATCGGCGGTATTCGCCAACGCAACGGGGGACCTTCTAATGGTTCGCGTTCGGCCGCCTCGTGGGCGTCGGGTGTTTGCGGGGTTGAAGGCCGCTGGGGGTGGAAAAGCAGAATGTCCCCCTTTTCCCCTTCTTGCGGCTTTTACGCGGGGAGAGTGGAGTGAAGCCCGGGTGGGGGAGGGGCTTACTTCGGGGTGTGGGCGTCGGCGGCGAGGGTTTCGGGGAGGTAGGCGTTAGGGGCGTTGGTTTGCATGACGGCGTATTGGTTGGCGGAGACGAGCCGGAAGTCGTCGAAGTAGGATTCCATCATGGGTTAGGCGGGGCTAAGGGTGGATTGGGGGTTTAAGTAG
>JBBRUM010000213.1:0-6493 GCA_038247815.1 Tepidisphaerales bacterium
CCCCGGGTTCCACAAACTACCCAAACACCCGATCGCGCAAGCTGCGCATTAATTCTTCTGTTTTTTCTCCTCTTCCTAACATTCTGCGGTAACGTAAGTCTTCAAGCGGTCCTTCAACCAGTCACCCGGAAACACGATGAACACCAAACTCCTTCTCGCTGCCGCCCTCGTCCTCTCCCCGGCCACGCTCTTCGCCGCTGTCGTCGCGGTCCCCGGCTCGGCCAACCCTTGGCTGGCCGGCATGCCCGACGGCTCGACCGCCGGAAACGGCCAAGATTTCGCCCCGGCGCAGTCCCCCATTCAAGTCCCGTCAGGCCTCCTGGCAGCCGGTGTCCCCCTCAGCTTCTCCGCCATCGGAGGAACGTCTTTTAGAACCGATGGTTCCCTCACCCCCGCCGAAGGCGACCTCGCCGCCATCACCACCCGCGACCCCGGCGCCGAAAACGGCATCGCCGACCTCGTCGTCCCCCTCTCCGCACTCATTGGCGTTTTCCTCGACGACACCCAGCCCAGTCTCTCTGTCGCCCCCGACCGCCTCGACTTCTCCGACCCCGCGTCCCGCGATTTCCTCTCCCTCGACCCCGTGCTCCGCCAGCCCTTTTACATCGGCGACGGACTGACTTCCGCAAGCGTCGTCCAGGAGTTTAATATCCCCACCGGCGCCACCCGCCTCTACCTCGGAACGATGGACGGCTTCGGCTGGTTTAATAACATCGGCGTGCTCACCGTCACCATCACCCCCATCCCCGAGCCCGCCTCCGCCCTGCTCACCCTTCCCCTGCTCGCCCTGACCACCCGCCGCCTCCGCCGCGCGTAACCGCCGCCGCCCACAGCCCTCACGAGAAAAACCACGCCCCCGAAAACAGCGTCCCCACGCCGCCGGTGACGATCCCCGCGATCGCCATTCCCTTCCCCGAGTTGCTCTGGTCCTTCCCCTGGTACAACGCAACGCTCCCCAGCACCACCGCCAGCGGGCCCACCACGATCAGGCAGAACCCCGGCAGAGACACAATCCCCAGCACCAGCGACGCCGTCGCAAAACCCGAACCCTCCGACGGGTCCCCAGCCGTCGTCCCCTCCATCGTAAACGGATTCCCGCAGCTCTTACAGTTGTTCGCCGCCACCGGCGACGGCGTCGCGCACCGCGGACAGACGATCTCGTGCGAACCGTCCACCTTCCGCCGCAACTTCGGCGCCCTTTCTCCGGCAGCAGCGTACGCATGGACCGGGTGCGGGTCGGGCTTGATGACCTGATTCGTCCGTGGGTCGATCAGCCTTCCGTAACGGTCGAGGATCGGGATCGTGATCTGCGAACCGCACGTCGGGCACGTCCCGTCCGTTCCCCCCTGCGACTCGGTGGCTTCCAACCGCGACGAGCAATACACGCAGTTAAACCCGTACCTCCGCCCCGAGTTCCCGACCCGCGGCACGCTCATCGGCCGCGCCGCAGCCGCCCCTCCATGCCCGGTCGATCGCTCCCCCTCCCCGCCCCCCGCCATCACATACTCCCCCCGATCCTCCTCCGACTTCTCCACCATCGCAGGCACACGCAACGTCCCCAAACACGTGGGACACTTCACCAACGACCCCACCTGCGCTTCCCCAGCCGACAACGGAGCCCTGCAACTCGGACATTCAAACGTAAGCACGCCACCCCGTTATACACCACCAGACTCCCAAACACCCCCACTCACCCCACCCACCCTTCACGCCCACAAATTGTCTCCCGCGACACAATCCCCCTCCCGACCGTCTATTACTCTCAAAGTCCACACTCTCCCTTGACCGCCTCACCCTCACCGTCAAACTGCTTGTCGTCACCGAGCTGCTGCTCCTCGTCGCAATCATCGCTATGCTCCTCCCCGTCCGCGTCCAGATGCGCAACCAAGCCATCGAAGACCCCCAAGCCCAACTCGTCGACATCGTCACCACCCTCGTCCCACAAATCGAACCCGCCGACCTCCTCGCCATCCACCAACCCGCCGTCCGCCAACCCGCCGAAGCCAATCCGCCGAAGCCAATCCGCCGACGCCAATTCCCCCGCCTTCTTCCACGTCAAGCACACCCTCACCCGCGCCCGCGTCGTCAACAAACTCATCCAAGACAACATCTACACCCTCTACTTCGACTCCGACTCCGTCCGGTTCGGCGTCATGACCCATGACAAACCCTCCGTCGGCGAGCGCCTCCCGTGGCACGATACCTGGCGCCCGGCCTTCCAAGACGGAAAAGTCGTCTCCTCCCCGCTTTACACCGACAAGTTCGGGGAATGGATCTCCGCTTACGCTCCCGTCGTCGATCCCGCTACCGTAAGAGTGTCGGGCGTACTCGAAGTCAACCAACAAGCCGAAGCCTACTTCTCCCGCACCCGCAAAGTCGCCTGGATCACCGCCGCCATCGCCGCAGCCGCACTCGCCCTCGGATCCCTACTCGGGTTTCTCGTCATCAACCATGTCGTCCTGCGGCCGATGTCCTCCATTCGCGGAGGCATGCTGGCCCTCATGAACCAAGACTTCACGCACAAAATCTCCATCAAAACACTCGACGAATTCAACGACCTCGCAACGCACCTCAACAACCTCTCCCGCCAGCTCAACACCGCAAAGCACATCGCCGACGGATTCACGCCCAAGTCCCTCCCCGACAACTCCGGCTGGAGCATCGCAGCCGTCCCCCAACCCTGTGAAGCCGCCGCCGGCGACTACTTCGACGCCTTCGTTGCCTTCGACCTCCCTCCCCTGCCCTCCGATCCCCCCGGCACCCCTCCCGCCACCGCAATTCTCGTCGCCGACGTCACCCGCCACGGTCTCGGCCCCTCCCTCCACATGTCCGCTTGCCGCTCCGCCCTCCGCGCCCTCGCCAGCACCGGCCTCCAGCCCGCAAAGCTTCTCCAACGCCTCGACAACCTCCTCCAGCGGGACCTCGACTAGGGCCCATTCATCACCCTGCTCTCCGGCGTGCTCCACGCCGACGGCACCTTCACCTACTGCAACGCCGGCCACGGCCCCGCCCTCGTCGACCGCGCGGGCGTTTCTCCCGTCCCGTTAAACCTCGGCCCCCACCGCCACCCGCTCGGCACCCCTTGGGAAACCATCCCCGGCGAAGAATCCCAGTCCACCCTCCAGCTCGCCCCCGGCGACCACATCTTCATTTACTCCGACGGCGTCTCCGAAACCATGAACGCCGCGGGCGACCCGCTCGGCTTGGACCCCCTTTTCTCCCTCTTCGCGAGCCCCTCCCTCACCCCCGACACCCTGACCGCATGACTCAAGTCCCAAGTCGCCGCCCACTGCGGAGGCCGCTCCCCCACCGACGACGTCACGATCCGCTGCGCCCAACGCACTTAAACCCCCACACCCAGCCACACGCACGCCCCCTCCTTGCCTAAGTGCCTAGCTACCTCAGTGCCTTCTCCCTCTCTTCCACTCTTCCCCTCACTGCCTCATTGCCTAGTCTTCCCCGTGCCCCCCACGCCCCCCCTCCTCCCCCTCGCCATCACTTCCAAAGCCGCCGACCTCGGCTTTGACCTCTGCGCCTTCGCCCCCGCCCACGACTCCGTCCACAAGTCCTACTGGCGCAACTGGATCGCCAACCACCACCATGGCGACATGGCCTACCTCGCCGACCGCCTCGACGAACGCCTCTCCCCCGCCACCTTCCTCCCCGGCGCCCGCTCGGCCATCTGCCTCGCCATCAACTACCACTACCCCCTCCAACCGCACATCCCCGCCCCCGGTGAGCGCCCCGCCCGCATCGCCCGTTACGCACTCCCCGACGACTACCACGACTGGATCAAAACTCGCCTTTACGCGCTCGCCGATTACACCCGCGAACTGGCCCCGGGCTCGCAAACGCTCTGCGGAGTCGACACCGCCCCCATCCCCGAACGTGAGTTAGCCGCCCGCGCGGGCATTGGCTTTGTTGGCAAGAACACCTGCATCATCCACCCGCGGTTGGGCTCGTGGCTGTTCCTCGCCACCATCCTCACCACTCTCGACCTTCCCACCACCGACGATTCCACCTCCCACTGCGGCACCTGCACCCGCTGCCTGCTAGCCTGCCCCACCGGCGCCCTCCACCCCGACCGCCCCTACGAGCTCAACGCCTCGAAGTGCATCTCCTACCTCACCATCGAGCACCAAGGCCCCATCCCCGACGACCTCCGCCCCGGCGTGGGCAACTGGCTGTACGGCTGCGACATTTGCCAAGACGTCTGCCCCTTCAACACCAAGGCCCCGAACGCCAACCTTAGCAAGAACCCCCGCCTCGTCCCCCGCCACCCCACCGGATACGTCGACGCAGCCGAGATCCCCACCTGGACCGAGGTCCAGTGGCACCCCTTTTCCCGCCGGTCCGCCATCCGACGCCTCTCCCTCCCCCTCCTCCAGCGCAACGCCGAGGTCGTCCTCGCCAACGCCGCGATCGCTACACCCCCGCCAGCTTCCTCGCCTTCTTCGCCGCGATAAACGACCGCACGCCCATCCCCACGTATGCCAGCGAAATCAACCCCATCAGCCCGGTCGCCAGTGTCGCCAGCGGCCGGCTCAGCTCCCCCACATCAAACCCCGCCTTCACCAGCCCCCACAGGCTCATCCCCAGCCCCATCAACACCAGCAACAACGCCACCGCCACCGCCGCGTGCATCAAATGCTTCCGCATGCCGTCACTCGCCATCGCCACACCCCCGAGGATGAAAAACGGCACCGCCAAAAACGCCGGGATCAGCGCCGTCGTCGACCCCTTCGTCCCCTCAATCAGCCCCCCAGCCGCTATCCCGTACATCCCCACACCCAAGACCACCAGCAGCACCGCGTAAACAATCGTCATCTTCGCCATACCGACTCATCCTTAATCTATCCCCTAAACCACTGATTTACCGGACCGCGGCCCACCTCCCGCGTCACCTGCACCTCCCGAGTCTAGCACCCAGACCCTTCCCACGCCTCCCACCCCGCACAACCCCACCCCGCCCCCCAGTTTTTCGCCGTACCCGTCGCCCCGGCCGCACCGGGCGACCTCCATATGCATCGTATCTGTTCCTGCGTGCCACCCCCAGTGCCCCTTGCCGCAACTCAGCTGGGTTCCATCGAGCAGTCCATCCGCGACCTGTCGCGGCGCCGACTGATCCTGGCCAATCCCAACCCCCGCAGCCGCGCCGAAATGGCGCGCTGCCTCCGCGGAATTGGCATGGACGTCCGCGAAACCGATAACCTCCCCGAAACACTCGCACAACTCCAAAACCAACCCGCCGAACTCCTCACCCTCGACATCGACCTCCCCGGCGGAGACCTCGCCAAAACCATCCGCGCCCTTTCCAGCAAGCGCCCCCCAGCCACCGCCACCTTCAACCCCGCCGTCGACATCGCCCCCACGCGCATACTCCTCACCTGTTCCCCCAGAACCCCCCGCGAGCGCCTCCTCCCCGTCATCACACCCGCCATCTCCGCCGTCCTGCTCGCCCCCTGCCGTCCCGAACTCATGATCGACCGCCTCGCCCGCGCCCTCGCCCAAGGCCACGCCCCCGCGACCGCAACCAACGAACACCCCAACGTCTCCACCATCCCCGACCTCAACTCCGTGCTCGAACACCTCGTCTTCTGCCCCTACCACGACAGCCCGGTACCCTCCCGCAGGTTCGCCCTGCGTGTCGGCAAGATCGAAGTCGTCCCGGACTTCTTCGACATACCCACCTACACCAAACCCCTCCCCTCGGCCGACCACGTCGACTACCACCGCCTCGCCGTCACCGTCTGCCCGAACTGCCTCTTCGCCTCCATCGATCCCGCCAACTTCATCGTCCCCGGATCCAAGTCCGACGCCGCAGCCGCCGCCAAAGTCACACCCGCCGCCCGCTACGCCATCGTCTCCCGGGTCCACCAGCGCAGGCAGTCCATCGGCGAACTCGACCCCGCCTTCTTCTCCCACCAGCGCTCCCTTACCGACGCCGTCCGCAGCTACGAGCTCGCCCTCCAGTGCTCCACCGCGTTGGCTTCCCAGTCCCACCTCCCCGCCTCCAACGATCTCCTCCGCCGGGGCAACTGTCACCTTCGCATCGCCCACGTCCAGAAAACGCTCGACTCCCCCCACGACGAACGCGACAACCACATCTCCCACGCCTCCCGACTCCTTCGCGAAGCCTTCTCATCCATCCCCGAATCCGCCCTGCCACGCAACGTCTACCAAGTCGTCGCCACCAGCATCTACCACGGCGACGACCGCCTCGCCCACCAGTACCTCTCCACACTCGCCACCTTCAGAAAGTCCGCCCCCAACCCCACTCTCCGCGAACAACTCGACCACTACTTCACCAAGTCCTCCCTCGCCTGGGAAAACCGCGAAAACCACCGCAAACAATCCCCCACAACCCCCACCCCCACCGCGCCCATCCCGTTCCTCACCCAAGCCGCATAGCCGTCCCCGCACGCCAGCACCACCGACCGCATCTCACCCGCACGCCCACTGTCCCCCCCGACCCCCGCACCGGCCACGCCCC
>JBBRUM010000214.1:0-6476 GCA_038247815.1 Tepidisphaerales bacterium
AGCCGCTCCGGCTCGCGGGTGACGAGTTTGGCTTCCATGGCGAAGGGGGTGCTGGGGAGGTTCAAGGTGTCCTTGTACGTTTTGCCGGACTTTGCTGGGGGGTTTTCTGTGCTCATGTGTCGGGTTCTTTCGTTCTGGGCGAGGATTACGCGGGTGAGGCGGGAAACAAACCACCCCGAGGCGGTGGGCCTCGGGGTGGTGCGAATTCGGCTTAATGGCACTACCGACCCTACGCGATCCGCGAGGCTTGCTTGTCAATACCGTTGGTAATTCGGGGGAAACGCATGGGGTGTACCAGCATAACGGGCCGCGGCTGACAGTCAATCCCCGGAATCTAACCCGTGGTGCGCACAAAATTTGCGTCCAATAAGTGGGTGTTCTGATTGGCTATCGGGCGTTATGCAAACGATCCGTTCCTTGCCCAGTCTGCCGGCAGGTAATCGGACGGGTCACATCGTGCTTTGTGAGAATTGTCAATGACTGTTTGTGATGTACATTTCAATAGGCAATACCGAGCCTAGTCGAATCTAGGCCGAACAAACTTTCATAGGAGATGGAGAACATATGTTGACAACCTTCCGTAAAACTGCCGTCGCTGCCGCCTTGATCATGGCCTGTTCTGCCGGTTCGGCGTTCGCCGCCTCGGTCACCGCCAAGTTCACCGGCGTCGACTCGGCCCGGGGCGACAACATCGGTGTCCGGTTCCAGAACTCGTTCGCCAACCAGACCAGCTACACGAGCTACAGCACGTGGGCGGGTGCCCTGAACTGGTCGGCCTCGGGCGCAGGCCTCGGCTGGAGCGGTCAGTCGTTCCCCGGCCCGGCGACTTTCAACACGCTCTGCATCGAGTTCACGCAGCATATTTCCAACAACCAGACCATCGCCTTCCAAGTCGAAAACCTCGCCAACTCCCCCAAGCCGTTCGGCAACCCCCCCGGCAACCCCGGCGGAACCGGAATGGGCGGCATGAACGGGCTGGGTACTACCCGCGCCAAAGACACCCTCATCCGTCAGCTCTTTAACGAGTTCTACAGCACGCTGGGCACCGACAAGCACGCCTGGGCAGGGTTCCAAGCGACCATCTGGAAAGTCATCTTCGAAACCAACACCGTCAACGCCGCCAACGGGTTCACCAGCATCGCGTCCGGCAACTTCCAAGTGAACTCCGCCAACGCGAACATCATCAGCAAAGCCAACCAGTACCTCAGCTTCCTGACCAGCGCCAACGGCGCAGCCGAGCCGACCCGCGACGGGCTTTGGGCCCTGACCAATGGTACCGCCCAAGACCAAGTCTTCCTCGACAACCTGACCACCTCATCGACCCCGGTGATTCCGCTCCCCCCGGCAGCCTGGGCGGGCGTTGCAATGCTCAGTGCCTTGGGCGTCCGCAACATGGTCCGTGCGCGACGGGCGTAAAGCAGTAGTTCGATAATCTATGAGATGCCGCCCGCGGTCCCCTGGAGAGTGGACCGCGGGCTTTTTTGTTTAGGGCATCAGTCCATTAGGCCGTAAAAAGAGCTTTAAAGAGGTATCGACTTAATGCCTAATTTTTTAATTTACTGCGGCAGGCAACCGTTTTCTTGCCCTCCAAATCGCACTTCCGGGGTCTTGTGTCTGGTGGATCACGTAAATTGTTGTCGCAATCTCACCAATTGGGTGTATTATCGGCCTTGTCCGCGTCAGTTGCTCGTGGGAGAGCTTCTGTTTGCGGTGATTTCGATAAACGGAGAGTGACATGAGCGTTAAGACGAAGTTGGCCGTCGCGTTGGCGACGGCTGTGACAATGATTACCGGTGCATTGGCGTCAGCCAACACCGTTTCCGCGAACTTTCTCTCGGCGAACCCTGGTAACCAGGCGTTCAACGTGACCTACCGCAACACGTCGAACGTTTCGACGTCGACCGGCAACATCCGGGCGGGGCTGATGAACTGGACGCAGACTGCGTTCACGGGTTCGGGAAACCTCGTCGGCAATAACAGCAATTTCGTGACGTATTGCATCGACCTCGCCCAGAACGTCAACAGCAACACGTTCAACGTGACGTCGGACGCCAGCACCGTTCCGAACCCCCTGACCTCGACGGGTTCGTTGACGACGGCTTGGGCGGGCGACTCGACCAAGACGAAGGAAGCGGCGCTGAAGCGCTTGTACGCCAAGCACTTCAACGCGGCCAACACCAGCGGCGACTACCACGCAGCGTTCCAGCTTGCGGTGTGGGAGATCATTTTCGAGACGACGACGGGGGACAAGTCCCTGACTTCCGGCACGACCCTTTCGACGGGCGTCGCTGCAGCGATCTCGCAGGCGTCGTTGTTCGTGACCAACCTGTACGATGGCGGGACCTTTGCCGAAGGAAGCTTCGTGTATCTGACTGGTAACAACAATCAGGATCAGATTTTCTACCGTCCGCTGAGCTTTGGCGACCTGCCGGTGATTCCGCTTCCGGCGGCTTCGTTGGGCGGTCTCATGCTGCTCGGAATGATCGGCGCGAAGCGTTCGATGAAGTAGTTGGAGTTTGACCCTACACAATGACACCCCCGCGGCACTTCTCGGTGCCGCGGGGGTTTTCTCTGTTTTAAAGAGGAGATTAACGACCCGGCGGAGTACCCCCTTAAGACACATAGGCGGGGAGTGGTGCGCACGAAGAAGAGAGAATTTTGTACAAACCAGATCCAACTGCTGACGGGGCGGGCTTAGCGCCAAGTTCAGCCTTTCTTCCTGTCTTTCCCCTGTGTCTCCGTGCCTCAAGGCAGTAGTCCGCCGGGTGGTTTATTCTTGCACTAAGCAAGTCCTACCGGGGTTTGATGGGGATTTGTACTTCCGTGTAGGCGTCGCGGTCGGAGGTACTCGGGCCGTTCCAGCCCATGACGCGGGGGTTGCCTGCGGCGACGTACCGGTCTTTGTTGGCGGCCAGCCAGACCACAAGTTTCTCGTGGGCTTTGGCGATGCGGGCGTCGGAGGATTTTCCGCGGACGCCGATGTTGACGACGGTGATGGGGGCGACGTCGACGACGGTGACGGCCCCGTCATCGGCTTGGCCGAGCTTGCCGGTGTTCATGTCGGGATAGAGGAATCCCATTCCGTCTTCGGAGATTTCGCCCTGACTGGCGACGATCAGTGGCATTTCTACGGGTGCGGTCATGGGGATGTTGCGGGAGGAGATGTGGTTGAACAGCGTCCAGAAGTTGCGGGACTCTTTGAAGAGCATTGGCTTTTTCGTGGTGAATGCGACGCGGTAGGTGGGGTAAGACTTGATCTCGATTTCGTTGATGGGGGTGAAGGCGGGCCAGCCCGGGGGGATGGGCGCTTCGATGGTGGGGCGGAAGGCGAGGTCCGCATGGACCGGGCGGACGCGGTCGCGCACGAGCGCGAGTGCGTCGGCGGGGGTCGGGGCGGCGAGGACGTCTTGGAGAGCAGCCGAGAGGCGTGCGGTGGCGTCATAACGTTCGCCGAGGGCGGCGATTGCGTTTTGAATGGCGACGGTGGCGGCGGCGAGAGCGGCTGGGGGGTCGGCGGGTTTATCGGTTTGGAAGAGAGCTGCGGCAAGGAAGTCTGTTGCTTCATCTAGAACGTCGGCGGCCTTGGGTGCGGGTAAGGCGGAGGAAGCGTGGGGGGTCACGGTGGGGGTTTCCTGGGCGAGTGCGCCTGTGGGAAGGGCCAAGGCGAGGGCGACAACGACTGAGCGGGTGGCGGATTTCGAATCACGGGGCATGGGCAGGTCTCCTTGTTGTTTTATGCTAGGCCGGTGGACAGCGGGGTTGGTGTCGGGGGCTGAACGATTGGACTATCGGGGGGCGTCCGGCGGGTCTGTGTCGGGTAGGGGGGAGGGAGTTGGTTGTTGTCGGGTGGGGCGGCTACAACTTGGGTCGAATGAAGACAGGTGACGCACAGCAATTCGAAGGGACGTCCGGAGTGGATTCAGGCAAGCCGGCGGACGGCGGTGCCGGTGGTCGGACCGGCGGCGGGGCGGGCGGCGGGGCGGGGGGAGGTCCGGGGGGGGAGATCGGGATGACGCTCCCCGGGAAGGCGATTGCGCAGGAGCGCTGGTTGTGGCGGGCGCTGCTGGTGCTGATGTGTTTACTCGCGTACTCGACGAGTTTTTCCTCGAAGTTCATCTGGGACGACGGCCGCCATGCCGGGATGACTTCCCTGCGGGACTACAACGGGCTGGTATCGATCTGGACGAAGCTGGGTTTGGAGAACGGGGGCACGCCGCAGTATTACCCGCTGACGCACACGACGTTCTGGTTGGAAGAGAAGGTGTTCGGGCGGAATCCGGTGGGGTATCGGGTGGTAAATGTGTTGGTGCATGCGGGTGGGGCGATTGTGTTGTGGGAGCTGCTAAGGCGGCTGGGGGTGCGGGGCGCGTTCTTGGCGGCTGCGGTGTTTGCGGTGCACCCGATGATGGTGGAGAGCGTTGCCTGGACGAGCGAGCGGAAGAACACGCTGAGTTTACTGCTGGGGCTGACGTCGCTGCTTCTTTATGCGCGTTTCGCGGGGATTGGCGATGAAAACAACGGCGGGGAGAAGCAGGCCGAGCCGGACTGGAACTTTTACGTCTTGGCGGTCTTGGCGTTCGCGGGGGCGATGTTGTCCAAGACGATGGCGGCGTCGATACCGGTGCTGATGTTGCTGGGGTTGTGGTGGAAGGGCAAGCTGACGGCGCGGCATGTGGGGCTGGTGGCGCCGATGTTGGTGGTGGCGCTGGGGTTGGGGCTGCTGACCGGGTATGTGGAGCACCGGTACGTCATTCGACCGGGGGGGGGGGAATGTGCACGAGTCGTTCGTGGGGTGGTTGGGGGCGAAGTTGACGGGAGGGGTGTCGGCTGGGCCGGACTTTGAAGTGGCGTTTTTCGACCGGCTTAAGTTGGCGGGCGTGGTTCCGTGGTTTTACGCCTCGAAGTTGGTGGCCCCGGTTGATTTGATGTTCTTCTATCCGAGGTGGGACCTTGCAGCCGCCCCGGCGTGGTGGTGGCTGGGGTGGGTGGGCACGCTGGGTGTACTGGGTGGCGCGGTGGTGCAGGCGATGCGGGGGAGGCGATGGGCGGTGGTGGTGGTGGTGGGGTATCTGGTGGCGCTGTTTCCGGCGATGGGGTTCGTGGACGTGTATCCGTTCCGGTATTCGTATGTCGCCGAACACTTTGCGTACCACGCGGTATGGCTGCTGATTGCCGCCGGGGCGGCGGGGGTGGCGACGCTGTGGGTGCGCGTAAGGGGAGAGGACGGGGGCCGTCCGCAGGTGGTGCTGGCGGCGGGGGCGGCGTTGTGCATGGTGCTCGGGGCACGCACTTACGTGCACGCCGGGCACTTCATCGACAACTACGCGCTGTTTACGCACACGCTGTCGAGGAACCCGGCGAGCTGGGCGGCGTCGACGAACCTGGCGATCGAGTACATCCGAATGTCCGAGATCGCCAAGGGCGCCGAGGGGCAGTACATCAAGCAGATGAACACCGCCCGCCTCGACGGCAACACCAAGGGCGTGGAGGAGCTCGCCCGCGAGGTCGGCGCCGCGAAGGAGGAGGGGAACCAGTTCCTCGTCAGAGCACGGGAACTATTGAACAATGCGCTGGTGCTGCGGCCGAACCACGAGTGGGTGCACCACAATCTGGGCAAGGTGGCAGCCTTGGAGGGGAAACTGGACGAGTCGCTGGAGTTTTTCCAGGAGTCGGTGCGGCGGAGGAAAGACCCTACGATCGCCCGCGACGGAACGTTTCCCGAGACGCTGATGAACATCGGCGACCTGCTGGTGATCAAAGGCGACTTCGCCGGCGGAGCCGCCGCCTTCCGACAAGCCATCGCCGCGGAAGACCCACCCCTCAAACCCGCCCAGCCAGGACCGCGACTGTCGCTGCTGCGGAACATCAACCGCGTCCTGACAGCCGAAAAACGCCGCCCCACCCCCGGGGAAACCGCCGAGATCGAAACCACCGCCCGCCAACTCAGCGAACTGGCAGCCAAAAACGAGGAAGCCTGGCTCGTCATCGGCGACTCGATGCAGAAAATCGGCAAGCTCAACGACGCCGTGGTGGCCTACCGCGAAGCCATCTCGGTCAACGTGGGGAGCGTGCGCGGGTACCTGGGAATGGGCTACCTGATGGGCCTAGCTGGCGACCTCAAAACGTCGGAAGTCGCGCTCATGGAGGCCCTCCGGCTGGACCCGAACAACGCCCAGGCAAAGATGTTGCTCGAGCAAGTACAACAGGCTGCAACCAGGCCAACGACGAGGGAAGGGAATTAGAGGGGGGGTCGTTGGTAGTTGGTAATTGTGGGGGGAGGGAATCCGTCTGGATGCGGCCCGGTCTTTCGGGGGCGGTGACGTGTGTCGATTAGGGCGCAAGAGCGATGTGGTCCGCAGTGCCACCCGTACAGTAACTAACTACCAACCACCAACCACCAACTATCCCCTCCCTACAGATGTATCGCTTTGTTGGCTGCCACGCCTGCCGCTTCCATGAGGGCTTCGGAGAGGGTG
>JBBRUM010000215.1:0-6445 GCA_038247815.1 Tepidisphaerales bacterium
CGATCCCCCGACGTCGTGATCAACGGCGGCTTCGAGATTTCCATCGCAGAAGGCAAACCGGGCTGGGGACCGATCGGTGCTGGCAGTACGGTTGAGGTTTCCGCCGAGGGTGGATCGCTCCGGTTGACCACCGGCGGGACGGCAACGTCACAACGCATCGCACTGCAGCCGGGATCCAAGACAGTGCTGATTTCCGTTCGGATGAAAGCCGAAGGTCTTGTCCCGGGAGGTGCCGACTACGAAGACGCGCGTCTGGCGGTGAGCTTCCTCCGCGCCGATGGATCGCTTGCCGGTTATGGGGACAGCCCCCGATTGCGTCGGGACAGCCCATGGATTCGGGTGGTCAAGCTCAGTGAGGTTCCGGAGGGGGCGACGCAATTGATTTTGGCTCCCACGCTGCTCTGCCGCGCGACTTCTGTCGGCTTTGATGACATCGTCGCCGTAGTCAACCCGACGGCCTCAGAGGTCCGTCTTGCCACCGCCCTTCCACCCGCCGATGCCATCCTTCCGGCCGGTGAAAGCGACGCACGCGCGGTTGCTCCGGTCGAGCTCACTGCAACGCGGGGCGAGATACCTCTCGCGGGCGCATGGAAGTTCGCGCCCGTCACTGGATCGACTCCCCCCGAAGTCGGCTGGGGTTTCATCCGCGTTCCTGGAAGCTGGAAGGACGAGAAGGCTCTGATAGCCCGGGGTGGAGGAACCCCATGGGCCGAGTTCGATGGGCGAAAGGCGTCGGCCGGTTGGTATGAGACCGCCGTTCAAGTCCCGGAGACCTGGTCGGGCCGGAGGATTACATTGGAATTTGACCGTGTCAGCACAGACGCCACGGTATTCGTCGACGGGCGGGAACAAGGCGTCGTTTCCTGGCCCGGAGGAACCGTCGATCTCACTTCCGCGCTGACCCCCGGTAAGTCGCACCAGTTGCGGGTCTTGGTCGTCGCCACACTCGAGCAAGCCGATGTGAAGGTGATGATGGGCATGGCGCCGGGACAGAGCTACAGCGTCAAAGCCGAGCTCCACGCCGCGGGCCTCGTTGGGGCTGTTGCCCTTCGGTCGCAGCCCATCGCCAGCCGCGTCGCCTCGGTGGCCGTACGTACGAGCGTAAGACAAAAGACTTTGGGCTTGGAAATCGAGCTTGAAGGCAATCATCGGTCTGGAACGGCGAATGTTGTGGCTCGCATCCTCGACAAGGACGGTGCCGAGGTGCGGAGCTTCGCGGGCACGATCGAGGCAACGCAGACCAAGACGAAGCTGAGCTGGCCATGGGCCGATCCGAAGCTCTGGGACATCGGCAGCCCGAATCTCTACACGCTCGAGCTTGCCGTTCGTGGGGGAGGCATTGACGACGTGGTCCGTGAGCGCTTCGGTTTCCGGGAGTTTTGGATCGACGGCAGAAAGTACATGCTCAACGGAGTTGAACTTCGCGCCCGAACCGAACTCGTGGGCGGGCGAGACAGTCCCGCCTCGCGGGCTCGGCTGGAGGCCGCGCTCCAAGCCGGTCACAACCTCGTCGAACTCTGGCCGCACGACATCCTGGAGCGCAGTTCCGCATTCCGCGGATGGGAGTCTTACGAGGCCGCCGACGAAGTGGGCATTGGAATCACCGGCATGATGCCCCACATGGGCTGGATGGGCGGCGAGGTCCAGTCTCCCGAGCGGCTTGCACGGTTCACCGTGGCCGTCGCCAACGAACTCCGACGGAACCAAAACCATCCGTCAGTGCTGATGTGGGGGACCAGTGGGAACATGTTCGGAGGCGTGCAGGATCCGCTTCTGATTGGAACGCGGGACGCTTCCGAAGCCGCTCGGCTCCGCCGAAGTCCGCACATGGTCGAACCCGTCAAGCGCGCCGAGCTCGGGATCAATGCGATCAAGAAGCTCGACCCGTCCCGACCCGTCTTCATTCACCACGGAGGCGCCAGCGGCGACGTATACACGCTCAACCACTACCTCAACATGATCCCGCTCCAAGAGCGCGAGGAATACCTCAGCCACTACGCCGAGCACGGAGAAATGCCCCTGTGGTTCGTCGAGTTTGGAACGCCGTTCTACGCCACGATGATGCGTGGACGAAACAACTACAGCAACGCCGAAAAGACCGAGCCATTCATGACCGAGTACGCCGCCTCCTATCTCGGGAGCCAGAGCTATCGCCTCGAATCCACGACCTACCGCGAGGAAATCGTCCGCCAGTTCGTAGCCGGGCAGCGTTACACTGGGTGGCATTGGACGAAGTCGCTCAAGTTCGACGCCAACTTTCTCAAACTTCAGGAACTGTTCATCCGCAACACCTGGCGGAGCTACCGCACGTGGGGGCACGGAGGCGGCATGATCGCCTGGGATGACGGCTATCGCAGCCTCGACGGAAAGCCCACGATCGCAGGCGATGCGCTTCGCGAAGGGGAAGCCCCCACCCTCGCGTGGATCGCGGGCAAGCCTGGTACCTTCACGGACAAGACACGCAACTTCCCCGCCGGCGCGACCGGACTCAAGCAGCTCGTGCTCCTCAATGACACCCGCAAGGCCCAGGCCTACACCGCATCGTGGCGCGTCACGCTCGGCGGCGCCCAGATTGCAAAGGGCGAAGGCTCGGGAACCATCGAAGTGGCGCGGGATCTGTTCCTCCCCATCTCGTTCCCCATCCCCGCCGAACTCAGTTCCGACAAGGTCGACGGCGAAATCGTCTCCGAGGTAACCATTGGCGAAGCGACGCACCGCGACAGTTTTCCGTTCCGCGCCTTCGCCAAAGCCCCACCCATCGCCGCCGAGTTCCTCGTCTGGGACCCCGCCGGGAAGTCACTCCCCATGCTCACCGCCGCTGGGGCCAAACTCACCAAGTGGGACGGCTCGCTCTCCACAAAGCTCCCGCTGATTGTCGGTCGGGAAGCCATCGGATTCGACACTAACCCCCCCGGCGATCTCGCAGCCTTCGCGCGTGCGGGCGGCCGGATTCTTGTTCTTGCCCAATCCCCATCCGTACTCACCGACGGACTTGACGCGCGCGTGGCCGCACTGATGTCGCGCCGCGTCTTCCGCGTTCCCGGAGAGTCCCCCATCACGCGCGGACTCGACGATCTCGATCTTCGCGACTGGGCCGGCTCGGGAACTCTCCTCAAACCCAAGCCCGACTATGAAGTCGATCCCGGCTATCGCGACATGTCCCCCTTCACCAACTTCCCCCTCCACGGCTGGCGGTGGGGGGGCCGCCACACCGTAAGCTCCGCCGCCATCGAAAAGCCCCACCGCTCCGGTTGGACACCCCTGATCGAGTGCGAGTTCGACCTTCAGTACACGCCGCTCATGGAGCTCTCCCTCGGTTCCGGCCGCGTTTTGTGGTCGCAGCTCGATCTTGAAGACCAGTACGCCTCGGATCCCGCGGCGGCCCGCTTGGTCACACAACTACTCGCCGATCTCACGACCACACCTACTTCCCCCAGACGCCCGGCCGTGTACTCCGGCGGAGCCGGCGGCCGAGTTCTTCTCGGAACCGTGGGGCTGACGTTCACCGACCTCAAGGGAATCCCCCTGCCGGGCACCATTCTGGTCGTCGGCGAGGACTCTCCCCTCAGTGGCGGTGACATCGAGTCCTTCGCCCAAGCCGGGGGCTCGGTGCTGATTCTCCCTCGAACTTCAGAACAAACCTTCCTCGGCGCGACCTTCAAGCTCTCGGCCAAGGTCCCCCCGGTAAGCGACACCCCCGACTGGCCTCAATCCCGCGGACTCTCCATGTCCGACCTCCGCACCCGCGTCAATCTCGGCGGATGGACTGTCCAGGGCGCTGGACTCGAAGTTGCAGCCGGCGGCCAACTCGCCCGACGGAAACATGGCGATGGCGTCATCGTCTTCTGCCAGTTTAACGCAAACGCCCTCCCCGCCGACACCAGCACCTACCTCCGCCTTACACGCTGGCGTCAAACCAGAACCCTCGCGCAGCTCTTGGCCAACCTCGGAGCCGGCTTCGAGCAGGACGCACGCCTCCTTGCCCCGCCCGTCCGCCGGACCCCCGAGCCCGTCGTTGAACTCGCCGGAAACTGGCTTGCGCACGCCATCCTACTACTTCCGGGCGCCGCCTCCCCCGCGACCGCACACCCCGACCCCGGCGTAAGCCCCGAAGCCCAGCGCTGGCTTGCCGACGCCACCTCCAACCCCTCCGACTGGGTCAAAGGCGAACTGCCAGCCGAACTGGAAACCCTCTCGCCCCAGTGGAGCGCAGCCGACGGGGAGTTCCTTTTCCGCAGGATGTTCTCCGTCCCGCCCGAGCTGAGGAACCGCGACCTCGTCCTCACCCTCGGCGCACTCGACGACTTCGACTCGGTCTTCATCAACGGCCAGCGAGTCGGCGGGCTGTCCTCGACCGAGGGAGCGACATGGTCCATCCTCCGCGAGTACACCGTGCCCGCCGCTTTGCTCATTGACGGCGAAAACGTCATCACTGTGCGCATCTGGGACGGTTTCGGTGGCGGCGGCTTCACTACCAAACAGCGCTCCCTGCTGCGACTTCGCCTCCCCGGAACCTCCGCCACCCTCGCCGCCCCGGGCCTCTACCACCCGGACTACCGCACCGACTTCGAACTCGGCGACGACCCGTACCGCTACTACAACTGGTAACAACCCCAACTACACACCCGACCGCCCACTCTGTCTCATCCGACGAGGTTTGCCGGTCAACCGTCGCACGTCAACCGCCTGCGGGATTCATGGAACAGCCGATGCAGTCCTCGGTCGCAATTCGTCCCAACGCCGTGGTGGCCCGACACGCTCCATCTCGCGCGGTCGTCGAATCTTCCTCCTTTCCAATGGTATCCGGGCAGGAGGGTGCCACCGCCCTTGCCGGTTGGACCGTCCGCGCTTCCATCACGGCGGCCAAAACTGCGCCCGATGAGACCATCGCCCAATCCATGCGCCGATCGCCCCCGACGACGACCACCCGCTATCGCCTGGCTTTCCAAGCCGGCGACCGCGGCGAACGCTCCGGCAGCGTCGGGCTCACCTTCGACTGGACAGACTGGAACACCTCGAACTACGTGGTTCTACCCGGGGCCGTGTACGCGGCCAATCGCTTCCGCGCCCGTTCCATGCCCTACCCGCCGCTGGCCGAGCACCCCGACGATTGCGGCGAAGACGCGCAAAACGTCATCTCCGACGTCGCACGGCTCGCGCTGCACAACCAGCCAAGTCGACTGCATCTTCCCAGCCACGACCTCTCCACGCCCGCGATCGGCATCCTCGACCGCCGGCGCCGACTCGGGTGGTGGCTGCTGGTGTCACAGGGGTCCGATCTGGGTCCGTGGGGGCTAAAGATCGACGAATCCGACGATCGCGCCGCCGCCACCGTCGGCGTATGGGCGCCGTGCGTCCGAGAGGGGCAACGTGCCTTCGCGCCTTGGACCGACCGCGCCCACGACTTCGCACCGGGACAGATCGTCCAAATCGAAGCGACCGTGGTCGAGTTCGGGTGCAACGACATTCCCGCACTCTTCGAAGCCTTCCTTGATATTCGCGACCTCGTCGTTCCCTCCACGCCTACGCGAAGCGTCATCCAGTTCTCGGTCGCGCTCAATTCCACCTTGGGCAAGTTCCACCGCAGCAACTGGAAGCAATGCGGCGGCTTCTTCGGCGACTCTGTCGACCGTGTTCACTTCCAAACTGGTTGGGTCGGTGGTGTCTTCGCACCGGTCGCCGCGTTGCAGGCGCCACCTGAGGCGGTCGATCCCAACCTTGCGCTCACCATGGCGTCCCGAAATCTTGATTTCATCTTCTCCGCCCAAAGCGATAGTGGCTGGCTCGCAGGGTTGTATCGTGAAGGCGCGTGGCTCTCCGACGGGTTCGACAAACCGCACGCAGCGGACTGGGTACTTGTTCGAAAGATGGCGGACACGCTTTTGTGCGTCTCCAAGACACTCTCTCTCATCGGCCTCCGGCACGGTCCGAACGCGATTCTGCCCTCCTGGGCGCTCGGGCTGACGCGTCTCGCCGAGGCGTGTAACCGCACCTGGGAGAGATACGGACAACTGGGTCAGTTCGTCCGCACCGGCAACGGTGAAATCGCCGTGGGCGGGTCTGCATCAGGGGGCGGCATGCCAGCGGGATTGTTCGCCGCAGCCGACATCCTCGCCGACCCTAAGGTGTCACGACATTGTCTCGAGATGGCCGAAGACTTCCATCGCCGCTGGATCGAACGCGGAATCACCACCGGCGGACCCGGCGAAGCCCTGCAGTGCCCGGACTCCGAAAGCGCCTATGCCATTCTAGAGTCCCTCGTCGCCCTTGCCGAGCGAACGTCCAACCTCGTCCACATAGACATGGCACGAGACGCAGCCGCCCACTTCGCCAGTTGGGTGGTGTCTTACGACTTTGAGTTTCCATCGGGCTCGGCGCTTCACATCCTCGGTGTGCACTCCCGCGGTACGGTGCTCGCCAACTCCCAGAACAAGCACTCCGCGCC
>JBBRUM010000216.1:0-6438 GCA_038247815.1 Tepidisphaerales bacterium
ATTTGGGGTGGGGGGGGCTGCCGAACTTGCTGGGGGTGTGTTTGATGGTGGGGTGTCTGACGATGGTGGTGGGCGGTAAAGATGGGTGGCGGGAGCGGGTGGTGGCGGGGGTGTTGTGGGGGGGGATGGTGGTGGCGCATCATCATGTAATGGTGGCGGGGACGGTGGCGGTGGTGGCCGGGGCGTGGGGGGGCGGAAGGAGAAATTGGCGGTGGTGGGCCGCGGTGGCAGCGATCGCAGCCGCCGTTTCGTGGGTGGAGTGGATCCCGATGCTGATGAAGGTCGGGACGATGGGGGAGACGATGGCGCTGACCTACACGGAGGAGCTTTTCACGCCGGGCCGGTTGTTCGTGGAACTGGGCTGGGGGATGGGGGCGGCGATGGTGGTGTGGGGCTGGCGGGCGGCGCGGGGCGAGGGGGGCGGGTGGGGAATCAATGGGGACGGTCGGACGGGGGTGGTGTGGGCGATGGGGGCGCTCATCGGGTTGTGGGTGGCGTGTGATTTCGGGTGCAGGGGGCTGGCGTGGTTGTTGGGATGGGAGACGTTTACGGTGCTGACGCCGTCGCGGTTTTTGACGGACGCCGTGCCGCTGATGGCGTTGCCGGGGGGGGCGGCGGTGATATGGCTGTTGAGCGGTTGGGGGACGAGGCGGTGGATGGGGGTGGTGGTGGGCGTGGCGCTGGCGGCGGTGGCGGGGGTGGACGCATGGAGCAGGCTGGGGCCGCTTCGGGGGCACGACCCGGTGCCGGGGGACTGGCGGAGGGCGACGCAGTGGGTGCGGGAGAATACGCCAAAGGGGACGGTGGTGATCAACGGCATGACCGTCGAACCGAGCGTGCGGCAGTGGATGGGGTTTCTGACGCGGCGGCGGACGACTTACACGCCCGTGCCGACGTCCGAGCCGATCGGGCGCTTGCCGACCGCGGAGGAAAAGGTGGCGGGGGCGACGTGGGTGGTCGACCTGCGGGTGCGAAAGTGGGTAAATCCGGAGGTGCAGCGGGAGGTGTTTGCGGCGGGCGAGGTGGTGGTGTCGAGGATTAAGTGAGCGGAAAAAGTCGGATATGGGGGGAGGGGAAAGTTCGAGAATGCCTGGGCCAGTTCGAGTCGGGCGGAGGCGGCGAAGTCTGTGATGGTTTAGTTGACTGGGGCAGGGACTGTGTCGACAGCCAGAGGGGCGATGGGAGATCAAAATGGCAGCGTCGCCCAGTCCTCGGCGAGGCGCGCTTGAAGCTCGGCAAGCGGTAGGACGCCCGAGGTGGCGTCGGGCCGTTCACAACAGGCGGCGCCGGTGGCGCAGGCGAGGGAGAGGGCTTGGTCGAGAGGAAGCCTCAGATGCAGCCCAGCCAGCAGTCCCGCGATCGTGGCGTCGCCGGATCCGGTCGTCCCGGCGACTTTAACTCGGTAACAAGGGTGGGAGGCCGATCCACGGGCCCAGTCGGGCGGGGCCCAACGCGAGGTATCGGCTGACCGGTAGACCAACCCATGGTGGCCGCGTTTGATGACCACCGCGGAAGTGCCTAGGGCGAGCAAGATCGAGAGTAGCTCCTCGGGTGCCGCGTTGGGGGCGCCGAGGCAAACGCGGAGCTCGTCATCCGAAGGGCAAAAGAGGTCCACGTGGGGGAGCACCGTGGCGAACAGCTCGGGCCAGTCAGCCAAGAGCGCGGGAGCGTCGGGGTGACAGAGGTCGAGGGACGTCGACAACCCGGCGCGGCGGGCAGCCGCGAAAATCCCGGCCAGGGCCACGCCCCCGTCCGTGTACAGCGACGGCATGACCGTGGGATAGCCGAAGTGCAGGTGCGAGCATCCGGAAAAGTGGGCCGCCGTGAGGTCGGCAGTGGTGAAGGTGGCGTTGACACCAGGGCAGTGCAGAAAGCGGCGGTCCTCGCCCGGCGGCGACAGAACGACGGAGTAGCTCGTCGGCTGGCCGGGGACGGTGACGAGGTGCTCGGCGAGCGAGGGGTGGTGGGAGGCGTAAATCTGGCGTAGGCAGGCACCCAGGAGGTCATCGCCCGTGCGTGCGACCAGTCGCACCGGAATGCCCAGACGGTGCAGGGCCGTGCCGGTGTTGGAAACGACGCCGCCGCCGGCCATGGTGAGTGGGCCAGTGCCGACGAGGTGGCCGGGTGCGGGCAGCGGTGTGGTGAGTGTGGGTAGCAGGTCGATGCAGGCGTGTCCGGCGACGAGGATCATGGTGGGGAGATTGTCGTGGCGGCGGCGGCGTGTGCAAGGAGGTAACGGCAGCGCCCCCCGTCCACCGGCGTTGTCGGCCGGGGGCGGGGGGCGGGGTGGGAGGAGGGAGCTTCGGATCCGCCGCCGATGTGCTATATGCTGCGTCTGGAGAAGAACTGGGCGAGGCGCTGTGCGGGGGTTCGGCGCTCGGGTTTGACTTCGTCGCACTTGCCCTCGTCCTTGTCGGGGACGGTGGGATCGGTCGGGTCGTCGTCATCGCCGGAGGTTGGGGGCGGGGCGACGATCCCGTTGACGGGCGTGGGGTCTTCGGCGTCGGTGAAAAGCTGGTTGACTCCCGCGCCCCCGTCGAGCATGTCCGCGCCAATTCCGCCGGTGAGTGTGTCGTCGCCGTCGTCGCCGGAGAGTGAATCGTTCCCCGCGTCGCCATGGAGCCGGTCGTTGCCGGCTCGGCCGAAGAGTGCGTCGTCGCCTTCGCCGGCGAAAAGGAGGTCTCTGCCATCGCCCCCATCGAGGGAGTCGTTGCCGGCTCCTCCGTGGAGGCAGTCGTTGTCGCCGTCGCCGGAAAGTTCGTCGTCGCCGTCGCCGCCGGAAACTCGGTCTCGGCCGTTTCCGCCCAAGACGGTGTCGTTGCCCGCGTTGCCGGCGACGCGGTCGTTGCCGTCCTCGCCGTCGATGTAGTCGGCGCCGTCGCCGCCGGTGAGGAAGTCGTTGCCTTCGTCGCCGGTGAGGGTGTCGTCACCGGCTCCGCCGTCGGCGTGGTCGTTGCCCAATCCGGTGGAGATGTTGTCGTTACCGTCGCCGCCGAGGACGCCGTCGTTACCGTCACCGCCGAAGAGCTGGTCGTCGCCGGCTCCGCCGTCGAGGCGGTCGTTGTCATCGCCGCCGTCGAGTGAGTCGTTGCCGTCACCCCCGACCAAGACGTCGTTGCCGGAGTTGCCGATGAGGTTGTCGTCTCCACCTTCGCCCAAGAAGCGGTCGTCGCCGTCGCCGCCTTGGATGAGGTCGTCGCCGGACCCGCCGCGGATAATGTCGTTGCCGGTGTTGCCCGAGAGAACGTCGTTGCCGTCCTGGCCATCGATGTAGTCACTGCCCGACCCGCCGTCGACGACGTCGGCTCCGGCGCCGGTGAAAATGGCGTCCATACCCGCGCCGCCGTCAACGCGGTCGTTACCGTCCTGCGT
This sequence comes from Tepidisphaerales bacterium, assembly GCA_038247815.1. Classification (GTDB taxonomy): domain Bacteria; phylum Planctomycetota; class Phycisphaerae; order Tepidisphaerales; family Tepidisphaeraceae; genus JBBRUM01. The sequence goes on from JBBRUM010000216.1 coordinate 3,373, forward strand.
GATGATCCGGTCGTTACCCGCGCCGCCGAACGCGGTCACGGGGATCCTCAAACCGTTGAGACCGCCGCTGACCACCAGCGAGTCGTTACCGTTACCGAGGTCGGCCGAGATGGACCGGACGGCGGCGAGCTCGAAGGTTGCGGTGCGCTTACCGAACGAGACGACAAGCTGGCTCGGCGGGGAGTTCGGGGCGACGCCGACGGAGACGGTGATGTTGTCCCTGTTCGCCGTGCCCGTGAGGGTAAGCACACCGGCGAGGAGCGTGGCGGTGGCTTCGGCGCCGGGCGTGCCGGAGAGCAGTGCGCGCCGCTCGAGTGACTCGACGACGGCGGACGCCGCCCGCGACAAGGTTGCGCCGCGGGGCCGGTTGGTCGGATTGGTGCGGGGGGAGATCGATGCTGCCGTGGGGCGCGATTTGGGGGAAAAGTGATTCATGGCGGAAACCTCCGGGGCGTCGTTGTTGTCGGACGGGAGACCACTGAAGTCGTCCGATACATTCGCGGTGCCGGGCAAGCAGTCGGGGCGCTTTGCGGGTTATTGGGTGTATAGCTGTACCGCTCGTGCGGGTTGGGGCGGCAATCGGTTGGGAAAGCAATGGCCCTGGCAGCCGGGGCGGCGACCGACCTACTCTTTAACGTGAACTTGGCGGAACGAGAGTATTCAGTGGTGGTGATCGGCGGCGGACACGCCGGGGCGGAAGCCGCATGGGCGGCGGCGGCGGTGCTTGCTGCCAAAGGCCGTGACTCTGGCGGGGGGATGCGGGGGGTGGCCATGGTCACCCTCGACCCGACCAAAACCGGGGCCATGTCGTGCAACCCAGCCATCGGCGGGCTCGCCAAGGGCCAGATCGTCCGCGAGATCGACGCACTCGGCGGGATCATGGGCCGCGCAACCGACGCCACCGGAATCCAGTTCCGAATGCTCAACCGCAGCAAAGGCCCCGCCGTCTGGGGCCCCCGCGCCCAAGCCGACAAGTACCGCTACGCAGCCGAAGTCCAACGCCTACTCGCCACCCGCCCCGGAATCGACATCGTCACAGGCGAAGTCGCCGAACTGCTAACGGAAGACGCGGGCGGCCACCGCCGCATCCGCGGTGTCCGCCTCGCCAACGGCGCCGAAATCCGCGCCGCCGCCGTCATTGTCACCACCGGCACGTTCCTCAAAGCCCTCATGCATACCGGCGAAGCCAAGAGCGAAGGCGGCCGCGTCGGCGAAAAGTCCGCCCGAACCCTCTCCGACTCGTTACGCGCGCTCGGCCTCGAGGTCGGCCGACTCAAAACGGGAACCCCCCCCCGACTACACCGCGACTCCATCGACTTCTCACGCTTCGTCCCCCAGCCAGGCGACCAAAGCCCAGCCGCATTCTCCTACCTCAACGAGTACGGCGGCCGCGACAACGACTGGGCACCTCCACTGAAACAGATCTCCTGCCACCTCGGCGAGACCAACGAAACCGCCCACGCCCTCGTCCGAGCCAACCTGCACCGCGCCCCGATGTACTCCGGCCAAATCGAAAGCACCGGCCCGCGATACTGCCCCTCAATCGAAGACAAGGTCGTGCGGTTCGCCGAGAAAAACGCCCACCACATCTTCCTCGAACCCGAAAGCCTCGACACCCCCGAAATCTACGTCAACGGCGTTTCCACTTCCCTCCCCGCCGACGTGCAGGAAGGCGTGCTGCGATCCATCCCCGGGCTGGAAAACTGCCGCGTGCTCAAGTGGGGCTACGCCGTCGAATACGACATGGTGTATCCCACGCAGATCCGCTCAACGCTCGAGACCAAATCCGTCGCCGGTCTGTACCTCGCCGGTCAAATCAACGGCACCTCCGGCTACGAGGAAGCCGGCGCGCAGGGCCTCGTCGCCGGGGCCAACGCCGCCCTCAAACTCTGCGGCGAACCCGACTGGGTCCTCGGCCGAGACCAAGCCTACATCGGCGTCATGATCGACGACCTCGTCACCAAACCCCCCACCGAACCCTACCGCATGTTCACCTCCCGCGCCGAACACCGCCTCCACCTCCGAGCCGACAACGCCGACGAACGCCTCACCCACCTCGCCTTCCAACGCGGCCTGGCCACCCAAGACCGGCTAGACAAGTTCCAAACCACCCGCGCCGCCGCCGACGACCTCGTCGCCGCCCTCCGCGCCACCCGACGCAACGGCTCGTCACTCGCCGAAATGCTAAAACGCGAGGGCAACACCATCTCCTCCCTCTCAGCCGAGATCCCCGACGCCCCCTTCCTCGCCGCCGCCTCCACGGACGTCGCTTTCCGCGCCGAAGTCCGCGTCAAGTACGAAGGCTACATCGCCCGCCAAGACCGCAGCATCGAACAATTCGGCAAGCTCGAACAAAAACTCATCCCCCCCAACATCAACTACGCAACCATCCCAGGCCTACGCACCGAAGCCAAACAAAAGTTCGGCCAGCTCACCCCCCGATCCCTCGGCCAAGCCCTCCGCATCTCCGGCATCACCCCCGCCGACGTAACCCTGCTGGCGATCCACATGAACAAGCGCTGAGTCCCATGGGGACGTCGTCACCGCAATCCACCCAGCCCAAAGGTGCCCCTCCCTCTCAATTCGCCAGTCGCACGAGATCCTGCCAAAGTTCCCGGGTGTCCGTCGAAATCTTCACCGACGCCGAGCCGTCTTCCGCATATTCCACCCGGAACACACGCGACCGCTGCATCGCGCGGTTCAGTGGCTCGGCGAAGCGCGGGTCGCGCCGGGCCGCATCAGCCAGCGTCAGGTCGGGCGCCAGCTCAAGGCCCTGCAACCGACTCGCAAGTCGCCTCCGCGCATCCTCCTCAGCCACCCGCGCCGTCAGAAGCTTCGACCCCGAAAACGCCGACGTTCCCGAAGCATCAATCGCATCGGCCGTCCACCGCGGCGGACGGTCCAGCGGAAAAACCAGCGTCGGCCCACGATCAGTAGTTCCCGGAGGAGGAAGCTCGCCCCGGGGGGCTTCTCCGCGGGGTGCTCCCCCTCGCGGTGCCTGCCCCGCACCCTCCCCCGGTCGCGCAGTCGCCGGCCGGGCAATCCCCTGCAGCTCCTCCGGAATCA
>JBBRUM010000217.1:0-6438 GCA_038247815.1 Tepidisphaerales bacterium
CACCCAGAACCCGGCCCCCCCGCACAACGGAAATCTCCCAACGCCAGCCATCTTGCGGAACATACGGCAACCAAAGTACAGCGCCGCCAAACTACAAGGACCGGATCGCGGTCGCCGCGTCGTTCGACCCGGTCGACGGCTTCGGCAACGCCCTCTGCTTGGATGTGGGGATCGTCGCAAAGCTGGGCACCTGCGCCAGATTCCTCCGAGCCAGATCTGATCTCGCCAGCGGCGAAGCCGCGTGCATCATCGGCTTCCTGACCCTGTCCCGTACCAACCTCCCCGGCAGGGTGAACTCCAACGTCGCCCACCGGGACCAGTTTCAGATCAACGGCAACAAGCTTACGATCCGTCAGGGGATCCCATACCATCCCGCCACGATCTCGACCGACAAAAGAAGGTGCTGGTCAGCCGTCACGGAGCCTTGGTCGTGAACTTCAGCTCGATTGTCCGCGTTTGGCCCGGTGGCACGCTCGCTTTGAGCTCGTACACCAGGTCGAAGATCTTCTCGACGCTGTCCAGCCCACTGATCGAAACGAGGCTGGAGCCACGCTTGAACTCCGCCGCACCGCCCGGGGCAAACTCCCCCACGCGTTCGACGAGGGTTGACATGTGCATCCGCGCCGGGGCGGGTTCGGCTGAGAGGTTGTCGATGGTGACGACAATTCGCTCGGGCGAGAACGCATAGGTGACGGTGGCGACGCGGTCGGAGAACCGGACCGACTGCGGGCCGACCTCGGTGACCTCAAAGAGCTTCCGTGGTCCCCAGCGGCTGGTGAGGATCAGCCCGCCGGCGAGGTCGGTGCTGAGCATCTGCTGGCCGGCAGCCTGAAGGCTGCTGAGCGTGCCATCGGCTTCGAGGATCGCCGTATAACTCTTGGTGAGGACCCTACGAACGGGCGGTGCCCGCTGGACCTCGGCCATTGACGCGGGAGCGACATTGTCCGTCCTAAAAGGCGCCGCCGGAAGTCCCGCCGTGTTGAACACTCCAATTTTCGGGCTGGCCTCCCAAGCATAACGCACCGTCTTGGGGGCTAAAACGTACTGACTCCCCACAACCATCGTGTCCGTCGATTCCACCGTCGCCGTCGCATGGTGGTACACGCCGTCCTCCCCCGCCACCGCGAACCCGGTCAGCCTGTCGCCGACCTTTGCCTCCCCGCCCCCTCCATCACCCTTGGCCAGCACCCCGCCCCCTAGGTCAAATCGCACCCGAACCACCGCCCCCGCGACAACAGCCTCCTGAAACGCCGGACCGGACGACACGATCTTCTCCCCGTATGTCCCCGCGCGCGCCAGCAGTGCCAGCCGTTCACCCACGAACCGCTTGTTGCGGGGGTGCAGGTCGTAACCATCCGGCGTGTCCAGCGTCACAGCCAACGCGGTGTCCGGCGTCGCTGCGACCACCCGCGCTTGGGCATCCCGGACCCACGTAAACGCCCACCCCTCCCACGGGTCGGGAAAATTCGGAAGCTGCACAAGGTAGAACGGCAGATTCGGGTCGCGGAAATCAGCACGCCACCGGCTGATGAGCAACTTGAGCAGATCGACATACTGCACCGGAGCCGAGGCGTTGCTCTCCCCCTGATACCACAACACACCCTTGAAGTTGCCGCCCACCAGCGGCGCAAGCATCCCGTTGTAAATTTCCGCCGGTTTGATCCCGAAAATCGAGTCTCCAAGTTCTTCGGGATTGAAACCCTTCGCCAACGTCTCAGCCGGAATCCACGCCTCCGCCCGCGTTCCCCCGAACGAGCAGTCCACCAGCCCAATGGGGACACCCTTAAGCGCCGGGCTCTTCTCACGCAGCGCCCGGGCAAAGTGGATCGCCACCGCCGAAAACTCAGCCGCCGACTTCGCGTCCGCCACCGTCCATCCAGCCTTAAACGACGCCACCGGCGTTTTCGCCGGCGACTTCGGCACCAACAACAATCGAATGTCCGCCAACTTCGCTACCTCCCCCGCCGCCTCCGCCCCACCATTGGTCTCCCTCAGCGCCCACTGCATGTTCGACTGCCCCGAGCACAGCCAAACGTCGCCCACCAAAACGTCCGACAACTTTATCTCCACCCCACCCGAGGACACCGTCACCACATGCGGCCCGCCCGCCGCAAGTGCCGGAATCTCCGCACTCCACCGCCCCGAAGCCTCCACAGTAGCGCTTGCGATCGCCTTCCCATCGACCGCCACAGCCACCTTCGCCCCCTCCTTCCCCGTCCCCCAAACGCGGAGCACCTGATCCCGCTGCAGCACCATGCGATCCGAAAACGGCGACGCAAACGCGAGTTCAGCCGCGACGGCCGCAGCGTGATTGGCAAACACGGCACTGCCTGCCAACAGCGCTGCGACGAGCGACGGACGGGTGCTAAATTTCATGCGGGTTCCATGGTTCGCGGCGTGCCAACAAACGGGACACTACCCCCCTTAGCTTGGCCCGTTCGGCGACGGCTTCGCGTCGGACAGCCCCGGCGGCGGCTCGGGCAGCTTCAACCGAGGGTCGCCCAAATCCAACCGGTACATCAACTGGTTGTACTCGTAGTACGGAGTCTGGTGCTTCGTCCCCGAAAAACTGTTGGTGTAAGTGCCCTCGAAGTAGATGATTCGCCCCCCCTGCTGGTTGAAATAAGGGTGCATCACCGGGTTGTAAAGGTCCATGTTTCGGTCCTTCTCCGCGTGCGTGGCAACCTTGCGCGCCGCCTTCCACGGGCCCTCGGGCGCGTTGGCTTCGGCGTACCACACTTCGCCGAGGTACGACGCCCCATCGACTTCGACCCCGATCATGATCCACCGCTTCCGGTACTCGTTCCAATACACCGACCCCCCGTGCAGGTTCACGGGCTTGCCCGTTTCGACGTCGGTCAGGTCGAACGGCGTTTCCTCCCGCGAGAGCTCCCCGGACTTGTGCAGATCGAGCAGCGCCTTCCGATCCAGCGGCTGCATCCCCTTCCGCCACTTCCACACCGCCCGCCCGTCCGCCCCCCGATCAACCGCCGACCCGGGCCCCGCCGTCAGGCAGGTAAACACCTCGTACGCCTCCGGGTTCCCCACCCCCGCAAACGTCGCCGGAACCCGAATCCACGGATAAGGCGAAACCCCGTAAAAATACTCCACCCCACCCACCACCGCCCGAAGCTGGTGATTCATCACGATCCGGTTTTCCCCCAGCGGAAACGTCTTGTAATGCTCGAAAACTTCCTTCTCGTCGTTGTAAATCACCAGCCCCTGATCCACCGCAATCAGGTCCGCCCCCGTCCGCGCAAACCGCGCCATCAGTCGGTCCCTCCCCGATTCATCCTTCACCACCAGCAGCGAGTCCAGCCAAATCGGCTTGGACTCCTGTGAAATTCGGCACATCTCCTTCGTAAAGTTCGTCGCCTCGTTCCAGAAGTACTCAAAGTCCACCCCCACGGACGGGTCCAGCCCGCCCTTCCCCGGCAGCTTCACCCGCGCCGCCGCCACGAAAAAATTTCCCAACGGGTGCTGCGCCCGGTTCGTATCCCCCCACAACCAGAACAACTCCCCCCGATACTCCGTCGCAAACGCGCTGTCCTGCCCCGTCACGCTCCGGTTCAGCGCCCCCTCCTTCACCGGCGACTTCTTCCCCAGCAGCAGCGTGTCCCGATAAATCCCCTGCCCCGTCAACCGGTACATCCGCTCCGCGAGATTCACCCGCCGCACCTTCAGCACCGCCTCCGTCCCCGGCACGGCCTTCAGCGGCGTCCCCCGAAACCCGAACGACTCCCCCGGAAACTCATACCCCGGGCTCGAAATCCCAAACCACACCTCCGTGTTCATCAGCCCCGGCTCGAAAAACGCCACATACCCATTGCTGTCCGTGTAGTAGTTGGCTTTGCTCGTCGTCTGCAATGTAATCAGCGGCACGCCCCTGCCCGTCGCGTCGTCCACCACGCGAATGGCAAAGTAATTCGCCGGAGCCGCCAACGCAGACCCAGAAAGCAGCAAAATCCCCAACATCGACATGATCGATTTCATCCCGTTAGTGTCACCCACATCCCCCCCGCCGCCAAAGGCCGTTCGTGCCAATCGTCTCCCTCTTAATGCAACCCCGTGGCCCCCACCCCCACAAAGTGTACCATCCCCAGCAAATGTCACCGCCGCCCGGCACCACGCCCTCGTCGCCCCCCCGCTTTAAGCTCCGAGCGCCCACCCCGCCCGAACGCGCCGCCTGCTGGATGCTTCTCCCAGATGTCGATCCCGGAACCCAAGATTTGCAGCTCCTTGTCGCCATCGACGACTCCAGCCGCCACGTCATCGCCGCCGCCGCCCTCGGCTGCGACACCCGCCCCCCCGACCTCGAACGCTGGCACGTCGACCTCCACGTCATCCCCCCCTATCGCCGCCGCGGCGTCGCCCGCACCCTCCTCGGTCGCATCGTCGACATCTCCCGCCTCCACGGCATCCCCTCCCTCGACAGTTGGGGCTGGGCCGAGCTCGGCAGCGACCCCGCCACCGCCTGGACACACCTCGGCTTCTCCGTCCTTCGCGAAAAGTTCGAATTCATCGGCACCGTCCAAGCCGTCATCGACGCCACCCGCCCCCTCCACGAACAATCCCTCTCCCGCAACCGCATCCCCCCCACCGCCAAGATCATCCCCCTCCGCGACGCCGACCCCCTCGAAGTCGCCCAACTCCACGCCCGCCACCTCGGCGGTACCGTTTCCCGCCTCCTTCCCCTGATGAACGCCTCCTCACCAGACGCCTTTAGCACCTCCCTCTCCACCGTCCTCCTGCTCGACGGCCGCGTCGTCGGCTGCGTCCTCGTCCACGACTACCCCGCCGAAAAACTCAGCAGTTGCGACGCCGTCATCGTCGACACCCCCGTCCGCCGCGGATGGGCCAACGTCTGGCTACGCTACCAAGCCGCCCTCTGGTCCCACGCCGCCGGCCTCGAAACCGTCCGCTTCCACGCCCTCGGCCAACACCGCGACACCCAACACGTCAGCCGCCGCCTCGGCAGCTCCCTCACCAAAACCCACCAGTCCTTCCGCCTCCAACTCCTCCCCGATCCCCAACTTCCCGCCGCCGCGCCCGCTCCACCAGCATCAAATGATTCGCCCGCCGAGTAATCTCCCCTGCCTTCCCCACATCCCCCAAAGCCCCCGCATACACCTCCGCCAACCGCCGATACGCCGGCAAAAACCCCGGCGCAACCGCAATGCACCGCGACAACGCCACCGCCGCACGGTCCGCATGCCCCAGCCGCCGCATCGCAATGCCAAGGTGGTAGTGCGCCTCGGCAAGGTTCGACTTGATCCCAACCGCCTTCATCGCGCTCTCAGCCGCCAGCTCAACCTCCCCCAGCCCCAGCTGCGCCTGCGCCAACCCCGCCCACCCAAACTCGTTCCGGTCATCCGCCCCCACCACCCGGCCAAACGCCTCCCTCGCCCCCTCCCAGTTCCGCAGTCGCAGCATCGCCCTCCCCACATACACACCCAGCGCCGGCCACGCCCCCCCATCCACCCCCTCGAAATACTTCAACGCCTCAGCCGGCCTCCGCCGCGCCAGCGCCACCACCCCCCGCCCCAACTGCACCAACGGCCCCCGATATCCCCGGTCCCACAGCCCCACCACCAGTCGCTCCATCTCCTCCGTCCGCCCCAACGCCGCATACGCATCAAACAGCGCCTTGGCGTACTCCATCCGCTCCGGTCGCAACCGCACCAACCCCTCCAACACCTTCGCCGCCTCCCCCGCCTCCCCCGCGTCCAGCAGCGACCGCGCCAGGTTGTACCGGTTCCCCTCCTCCACCGCAGCCGCCCCCCGCTGAAACCGCTCCGGCGACGGCCGCGCATACCCCAACTCCAACAAGTGCCCAATCGCCGCCTCCTCCGCCGCGGCACCCTTCGCCCCCTCCCGATAAACCCGCGACGCCACACTGTCCCCAATCTCGTAGCTCTCTACCCTCTCGGCCACCGCCCACCCCTCCTCCAACGCCTCCGCCAACACCCGACCCTCCAAGTCCCGCGCCACCGCCATTCCCATCAGCCGAAGCAGCGTCGGCACGACATCCAGCGACGTCGCCCCCTCGATCATCTCGTCCGACCTCACCCCAGGCCCCGCCATCACGAAAATCCCATCCCGCCTCTGCCACTCGCCCAAGTCATCCGCCCCCCGCGCACTCTGCTCCGGTCGACCACCCCCACTTGCAAACCCGTGCGCCGAAACCACCATCACCCGCGCCCCCGGCCCCGAAAGCTCGATCAGCCGCCCCAGCATCGCGTCGTGAAACTCGTACATCGCGTCCACCACACCCCGATACAACTCAAAATCCCGCTCCGACACGTTCGCCCTTTTCGGTCCCGCAAACGACATGAACGCCCGCGACAACTGCGCAATCCCCGGGTAGTGCGCCGCCGCAAAACCCCACTCCCCGCCCAACTCCCCAACACACATCGTCGCCATCGCCTGCAACGTCGC
>JBBRUM010000218.1:0-6427 GCA_038247815.1 Tepidisphaerales bacterium
CAATTCAAAAGCAAGAGAATTCTTTGGCTTGGCGAGAAAATTTGTGGGCGGGTTGGCTACTTACGATGGAAAGCTCACACAAGTCACGTCAAGCCGTAATCCGGCTTACGCCCGCGAGAGGTATTCGCCGGTTTCGGTGTTAATCCGCAGCGTTTCGCCAAGCTCGATAAAGGGCGGGACGCGGGTCTTCAGCCCGGTTTCCATCACGGCGTCTTTAAGCTGGTTGGTCGCGGTGGCACCCTTGATGCCCGGAGCAGTGTCGGTCACCTGCAGATCGACGACCTTGGGAAGCTCATAGCCAATCACCTTGCCGTCGTGGAACAGCGCGGTCATCTGCGTGTTGGGCTTGAGGTAGAGGATGTCGTTGCCGAAGAGCTCCTTCGGCAGGGTGTACTGCTCGAAGTTTTCGTTATCCATGATGATGTGGCCGTCGGCGTCGGAGTACAGGTATTCGACGTTGCGCGAGTCGAGCGTGGTGGTTTCGATGTCGTCGGTGGCGCCGACGCGCTTGTCCATGATCGTGCCTTTGTAGACGTCGCGGAGCTTGAACTGAACCTTGGCGCGGAGGTTGCCCGGCGTGTTATGGTCAGCCCCGGTGACGACGAAGAGTTTGCCGTCGATGATCACGGCAGTGCCTTTTCGGACTTCGCTGGCTCGCATGGGTGACCTCTGTAACGTCTTGTGGACGAGTGGCTTATGAAAAAAACAACCTCCCGACTCGCATCGGTGAGGGGGGTGACGTTAGCACGTCCGGGGGGTCGGGTCCACCGTGGTGGGGGCGGGCAGATGGGGGGCGGGGGGGGCGAGCCGGGGCGCCTAGAACGTCCACATCAAGCCGATCATCGGGCCGATAGCGTTGACGCCTCCGTGGCGATCGGCTCCCTGAAGGCCCGCGTTGGAGTAGTGCAGGTACTCGCAGGCGATCACCAAATGCAGGTTCTCCTTCAGAAGATAGGTTAGCCCGACGGCGCCTTGGGGGACGAAGTTGAACCGGGTTCCGTCGGTGGGCGGAAGACGCTTGTCCGTATATCCCGTTCCACCGCCGGCTTGGACATAGATCGAGAGTCGCTCGCCGCGGTAGACATGCCATTTGAGCAGGAGCGAGAAGTCGGCGCCGAAGGTGTCGTAGTCTTGGGTTTCGGCGAAGAGTCCGCGAATCTGCGGGGAGATGGCCCAGGCGTCGGCGAAGTAGTAGCTGTAACCGAGCGTGCCGGTGGAGAGTTTTTCCTCTGACGCGAGGAACGGGAACGCGTAGGCGCCGCCCAGGGTCAGCGCCGAACTGCCCTTGGTGAAGAGCGACGACTCCTCTGCGACCGCCACGGGGGCGGAGGCAAGCAAGGCAAGCAGGGCGAGCGGGAGAATGTGTCGGTGTTTCATGAAGCGAGAAGATAGGAGAGATGGGAGTGTGGGGTGAAGGGGGAATTCCTGAGAACGGAAAAAACCCTCGAAATTCGCGGATTTTGCCCCTCGAAACTGGATGGCAGGCGGCGTCGAGGTCGGTAAGGTGGGTCGGGGTCGCCATGCCAGTCAAAACACCGCGAATCAGTGTGCTTTCCGTTCGACCGCTGGCGGTCGGGCGGGGGTTTTGTTTTGCGACGGACATGATCATGGTCGAGGGGTGCCGGGTGGGGTTCATGTACCGGGAGAGGCCGGAGGGGAGCTTGGACAGCGGGTGGCGGTTCACGGCTGGGATCGAGTCGCGGGATTACATTGTGTCGCCCGCGAACTTGGGGATATACGACCTGAACACGGTGGCGAATGTGGACCCGGCTGTGGTTCCGCTGTTGGATGCGCCGCCGGGGTCGGTCTTCGAGCGGGACGAGGGTGGGCTGTTTGTTCCGGTGGAAGAGGAAGAAGAGGTTCGATAGGGGTTGCCGGGGGGCGAGGGTGGCCCTAGGTTGGCGGGCCGGATGACCCCCCTGCTGTTTTTGATATTGATGTACGTTGTTTCAGTGGGAGCGGGGCTGCTGGGGTCGTTGCTGGGGCTGGGTGGCGGGATCATCGTCGTTCCGGCGCTGACGCTGCTGTTTGGGGTGGATATTCGACTTGCGATAGCCGCGTCGATCGTGTCGGTGATTGCGACAAGCTGCGGGGGTGCGGCGCGGTACATCCGGCAGGGGCTGGCGAACATGCGACTGGGGATGCTGCTGGAGGTGACGACGGTGTCGGGTGCGCTAGCCGGGGCGTATCTCGGGGGGCTGCTGTCGCCGCGGGCGTTGTATCTGGTGTTCGGGGCGGTGTTGGGGGCGGTTGCGGTGCGAATGCTGGTGGCTGGGGGGGATGGAACGCCGCCCCGCGTGGTGCCCGATGCGTTGTCGAAACGACTGAAGCTCGGCGGCGCCTACCGCGACGCGGCCACGGGAACGGACGTTGTGTATGACGTGGGTAGAACGGGGGTGGGTCTGGGGGTGAGCGGGCTGGCGGGTGTGATGAGCGGGTTGCTGGGGATTGGGGGTGGGGCGGTGAAGGTTCCGATGATGAACCTTGCCATGGGCGTGCCGATGAAGGCGGCGACGGCGACGAGCAACATGACGATCGGGATAACGGCTGCGACGAGCGCGACGCTGTTCTTCCTCCGCGGCGACCTGCACCCCTTCGTCGCAGCGCCGGTGGCTGCCGGGGTGCTCACCGGAGCGACGCTCGGGGCACACCTCCTGCCGAAACTCAAGGGTGGCGCGGTGAAGGTCATTTTTGTGGTGGTGTTGCTCTACGTTGCCGGGCAGATGCTGTACCGCGGCTGGGGAGGTGCGTCGTGACGAGAGGGACACCCCCCGCGGCTGCGGGAAGGATCGAAGTCATTGTCTCTGGTGTGCTGCGCGCCGGTGTGTACGCCAGCGTGGGGCTTATCGCAATTGGCTTGGTGGTGTGGTTCGCCCGCCACCCGTCACTGCTGACCTCAGCGGCCGAACTAAAGCTGCTCCTCGCGGCCGAAACACCCGTGCCAAGGTCATTAACCCAAGTTTTTTCCGGCGTGATCCGCGGGGACGGAGAGTGTCTGGTGGCGCTCGGGCTCCTGGTGCTGATCGCGACGCCGGTGGTGCGGGTGGCGATCACGGGCCTGTCGTTTGTGGGTCAGCGGGACCGGACTTTCACGTGGATCTCGGCTGGGGTGCTGCTGGTGCTGGGCGTTTCGGTGTGGCTGGGGGCCGGTGGGCACTGAGGGTGGGGGGCTGAGACGGAAGCCGATCGCGTGTCCTACGATGTGCCGAAGTTCGCGGGGCGTAGCTCAGTTTGGTAGAGCGCCTGGTTTGGGACCAGGAGGCCGCAGGTTCAAATCCTGTCGCCCCGATTTGACGGCGACAAGGTGGTTCGCACCTCAATCTCGCCGAATAAACTTGATCTTTTCAGCGCGTTACTTCACAGCCGCCCACACTCTGTGCACGTCGTCGTGTTCGTCAAGTGCGTGGAGGAACTCGCCGACTTCTTCCAGTTGGGCTTCGGTCAGGGTGGGGAGGACCTTGGGGAGGTAGCCGATTTCGCTGGTGACCACTGTCCATCCGTTGGCTGAGAGCCATTTCGAGACGGTGGAGACTTCGGTGCGTTCGCAGATGAATCTAGCGCCGGCGGAGTCTTGGGGGATGTCGTCGTTTTGTTCTCTATTGAGGGGGTGGAACTCGTTGGCGCCGGCTTCGATGGCGGCGGCTTCGCGGTCGATGGTCGCATCGGGGTGGTGGGCTTCGACCAAGCCGACGTTGTCGAAGACGAACTTGTTGGAACCGGCGGTGGCCAGTTGGCCCTTGCGGAACAGGACGCGGATTTCCGGGGCGGTGCGGTTGACGTTGTCCGTGTAGACCTCGATGAGCACGGGCACGTTGTGGGGCGCACGGCCTTCGTACATCACGTGCTCGATCACAAGCTTCTCATCGCCAATGCCGGCGCCCTTATTGATGGCGCGTTGGATGGCGTCTTTGGGGACGCTTTCTTTCTTGGCTTTTTCAACGGCTGCGAACAGGCGGGGGTTCATCGCCGGATCGGGGTCGCCGGTCTTGGCGGCGAGGGTGATTTCGCGCACGAGTTTGGAGTTGGTCCGACCCTTCTTAAGCCCGGAGACCAGTCGTTTTGCAAGCAGCCATTGGCGTCCCATAGATGCTGTAAGCATATCAGAAGCAAGGGGCAGAGGCATGGTCATCTGGGGAGATTGCGGAATAACCCGTGCAACCCGTATTGCTCGGACAATCTCGGCGGCAGTCGAGCACACGGGGTCGGGATTCTACTCGGTTCGAACCTTGGTCTTTCGCACAAGGCACGCCAAGGCGTTGCCGCGGAGCTCATCGAAACAGCAGGGCCAGCGGGCCGGGGAGCGCCGTCACCACCCAGTTGGCGAGGCGGCGAAACTTTCCTTGTTGCGGGTTACGGGCCAGGAGCACGGCCAGCGGCGGCAGGGTCAGCGACGTCGTCGCGAGGCCCCACCGCCCCGCCCACGCCGCCACCTCCGCGCCGAGCAAGCCAAAGAAAACCGCAGCCGCCGCGCCGGCTTGCACCCCGAGCATGGGCGTGAGTCCCCGCACGCCGGCCTTGCAGTCGGCTTGCACGTCGGGGAGGTCGCAGACGATCGTGTTGGCCGCCATGATGCACGCCACCGTGGCCACCTCGGCCCAGTACGCCGAGTCCATCGGGGCGCGCCCGCGAACGGCAGCATGGCCGTCGCGCCCGTCCAACCCTCCACCGCCAGCACGTTCTTCGGCACGTCCTTCTTCAACGGGATAGGCGCCGGCGATCACCCCGAGCACGAGGCACACCTCGGACCGCCACCACGCCGTGCACGCGAGAACTGCCGTCGCCGCAGCCGCCAGCCCGGTGGACACCACAATCACCCGCTGCAGCTGTGCGGGGTCCCTTCAACCTTGGTCTACGAAACGGTCCAACCCGTACGCCGCTATCGTCCCACACGCGACCAGCAGCAGCCCAGCAGCGTCACCTCCCGGCTCCCCGCCGCCACCGACAACGATACAGCCGCCGTCGCCGGAAAAGCATCGTCCCCACACCGTTCACGCCAACGCCGCCCGGGGCAACGCCCGCTCGGACCCCGCTTCCAATCCCGTCGTCGTCATCGTGTGCTCCTCGCCGCCGTGCCCAAACTTGCGGCGACCACGCCACCCTCCGATCCTCCCCACGAACACGCCGTTAACGTCCAGAGCTTTGCTCCCTCCAGTGCCTTGTCAACGCACCCACGCCCCCCATGAACCCAGCCACCGAAGACCACCCACGCGACGTCCACGCCAAAGCTCTTGCCCTCAACCTCGACCAAGCCGAGTACGGTTCGACCGCCGAAATCGGCGCGGGTCAGGAGGTCGCCCGCTGGTTCCCCTCCGTCGGCGGCGCGTCGGGTTCGGTCGCTCGCACCATCTCGGCGTAGGACAAAAAGGTCAGCGACGAAACCTACGGCAGCGGAACGCGCTACGTCTCCCGCGAACGCCTGCTGGCCATGCTCGACCTCGAATACAAGCTCCTACACGACCACCTCGGCGCTTCCCGCGAGATCCCCACCAAGTTCTTCGCCTTCACCAACACCGTCTCGGCGCGCAACTTAAAGGGCGACAACGACCAGCACGGCTGGGTGGGCCTCCGTTTCTAAACGCACCCGGATTCCCCGCCGCGCGACATGCTGCTTCACGTCAACCTGATGGAACCGTCGGCAGGGGCTGCAGCAGGACGCGCTCTGCAGGCTTGGGGTAAACCTGATCTACGCCGCTTACCGCCAGCGAAACTCGATGGACGAGTTCCTCAATGGCCTGTTCGACAGCATCGCCCCCCGCCGCCTCGAGCTCGACGTGCTTTACCTCTGCGGGCCGGCATTCCCGCAATCCAGCCCCCCAGCCGACCCCAAATACTGGGCGCTCCGAGCCCTCGAACTCGGCATGGGGCACGTCATGCTCTTCGACCCGTCCGGCACGCTTGTCAAACCCTCTTCACTCTCCGTAAACGCTTACTCGTCGTCGAACGAGATAGGTTCGAACCCGTCGAACCGTTCCACGCCGCCATGGTCCAAGCCAGAATCCCCTCGATCGAGTCCGACGACGCAAACCTCACGCCGAACCCCAACCGATCGTTGAGCTCTCCATCCACTCCTGCTTCGGTGGCCGAGTTCGGTCCATCCCCATCGCCAACACAATCGACCGCATAGACCTCGCGACCTCCCTTGACCGGGTTTTGGTCGCGGACTTCGCCGAGACATCCCGACTCACCCAGTCTCTCCGCTGCCGCAGTCTCGAGCCCGTTCGGCGAGTCATTAGGATCAATAAACGTCGGAACCCTGCTCGATGAGCAGTTCTAGGGTGCCCTGAATGGATCCCTGTTCGCGGGAGTGGTCAAGGTGCTGGCGTCGAACATAAAGGTGGCGGCTTACCCCATGCCTGCTTTGGCGTGCCATGCCGTGCTCGCAAGCACCAATGTGAGGTGCTCCGCAATCGGCTAGACCGACTCGGTG
>JBBRUM010000219.1:0-6398 GCA_038247815.1 Tepidisphaerales bacterium
GTGACTCGGTCGGTTCGACGCTAGCGATTGGGCCAGTTGGTGCGTGGCGTAAGAATGAAGTGGGGGCGCAGGGTCGTTGCAGTGCATGGCGGCGGCTGTGGCACGAGGGTCGTAGGGGGCAGTCAAGCCGTCCACGATCGAGATGGCGAATGGAAGCTTCGATTCTTCTTGAGTGTATTGGTTTCGTGGTTATTTGCGACGTGAGCAAACTAGCTTGTCGTCTCCGTGCCTGAAGGGCTTTGGCGATGGCGGTGGAGGGCGGCGGTGGGTTGTCGTGCGCCGGTAGAGGCGAGGAAGTTTCACTGCGGGCGTGTATGAGCGGAGGTTTTGAGCGTGTCGGTTTTGGGGTGCGACTTGGGTCCGGCGTAAGGATGCGGAAGCCTTGGGCTGAGGTGAGGTGTGAAGTGCCGGGCGAGGTGAGCGGCAGGCTTGACGCACCTCGGGTCGGGACTCGAATGCTCCGTGGGGGGGAGTGGTTTTGGGCGGGAGGATGGCATTTGGCGTGGTCCAATAATTCACGAAGAGTTGCGTGTGTCGCGAAAAATGTGGGGCGGTTCTATTTGTTGGCCGATGGATGTGTGGAAGCATTGGTAGACGAATGGTGATCGAGGTGGTCGTGGACTGGGAATGGGTGAATCTATGAGAGCGCCGTTGCATTTGAGGGAAGTGGAAAGATTGGCCGCGGTCGCTGAGACGGGTCTCGTGGGTGTGAGTCGTGTGCCGTTACACGATGAGATTGTCAGGTTGGCGGCGGAGTTGTGCGATACGCCGATCGCGGCGATCAGTCTGATTGAGGCGGAGAGGCAGTGGTTCCCGGGAATCACGGGGTTGGATACGCGCGAAACGCCACGCGACGTTGCCTTCTGCGCACATGCGATACTTCAGGAAGCTCCGCTTGTGGTCGGTGACGCGACCGCGGACGATCGATTTGCGGACAACGCGCTCGTGACGGGCGAGCCCGGTATTCGGTTCTACGCCGGGGTTCCACTGGTTACGGCGGACAAGCTAACGCTGGGGTCGCTTTGCGTGATCGACACCAAAGCGCGTGAAATCAGTCCTCGGCAACTGGAAAGTCTCAAGACCCTCGCGGCGTTCGTCACATCGCATCTGGAGCTCAGTCGACGAACCAACCAGCTTCGGGCCGAACGCGGACTTAAAGAGATGCTGGTGGAGCACGCGACCGACTACGCCATGATCACGCTCGACACCGCCGGACGCGTGACGTCGTGGAACGCCGGGGCTGAGCGCATCAAGGGGTATAGCCGCGAGGAGATCATTGGTTCGCACTACCGCACGTTTTTCGGGGCGACGGACAGGGAGAACGGGGTACCCGAGGCGATGCTCGCCGAGGCGGCTGAGACGGGGCGGGCGCAGAGTTTGGGTTGGCGGGTGCGGAAGGACGGGACGCCCGTTCACGTGGTGGGGTCGGTCGGTGCGGTTCGCGATGGGAGTGGGAGGTGCACTGGGTTTGTAAAGGTAACGCGAGACGACACCGCTGGCTGGCGGGTGTTCGAAGAGCTGCAGCGGCGGACGGCTGAGGTGGCCGAGGCGAACGAGATGCTATCGAGGCAGGCGGCGGAGTTGGAGGTGGCGCGTCGGGTGGCGGAGGACGGCAGTCGTAGCAAGAGCGAATTTTTGGCGAACATGAGCCACGAGATTCGCACGCCCATGACGGCGATCCTCGGATTCGCCGACATCCTTGCTTCAGAGATCGAAGTCGACTCCGCTGCCGCGCGGGCCGGTCGGGTGAACTGCGTCGAAACCATTCGCCGCAACGGCCAGCATCTAATCGCCATCATCGACGACATCCTCGACCTTTCTAAGATCGAGGCCGGGAGAATGACTATTGAGCAACGTCCAACCGACCCCCGAGCATTGGTGGTCGAGGTGGCAGAGCTCATGCGAGTCCGAGTCGTCGCCAAGGGGCTTGATCTGGGTGTTTCGTTCGCCGATTCCGTGCCGCCGCACGTGATGTCGGACCCACTTCGACTGAGGCAGATCCTGATCAACCTCGTGGGCAATGCAGTCAAGTTCACCGAGCGCGGCGGCGTCACGGTCCGCGTGTCCGCCGGATCAGGAAAGCTCCGGTTTGATATTTGCGACACGGGCATTGGGCTTAGCGTTGAGCAAATCGGAAAGCTTTTCGGCGCCTTCGTCCAAGCAGACTCGAGTACCACGCGGCGGTTTGGCGGCAGCGGACTCGGGCTGCGAATCAGTAAGCGACTTTCGGAGATGCTGGGGGGCGACATCTCCATCGTTAGCCAACCCGGCGTGGGAAGCACATTTACCGCGACCATCTCAACCGGTAAGCCCTCGCCCGAAGTCACAGCCTCCATCACTGGCGCTAGCAGCAACGCTTCGGCCCCAGCCGCGGCCCACCGCGTGCTCGCCGGGGTACGGGTGCTGGTCGTCGAGGACGGGCTGGACAATCAAAGGCTAATTCAGTTTCACCTTCGCAGAACGGGCGCAGAGGTGGTCGTTGTAGAGAACGGCCGGTGCGCGGTTGAGGCGTTGACGGGCTGTGGCACGGTCGACGGGCGGCTGCTGGAGTCGCCGCCGGTGGACCTGATCGTCACTGACATGCAGATGCCCGAAATGGACGGCTACACCGCGGTGCGCCTTCTCAGGACGAAGGGATGCCTCCTCCCGATCGTCGCGCTCACGGCGCACGCGATGGTGGGTGACGAAGAGGCGTGTCTGGCCGCCGGATGCGATACCTACTCCTCCAAGCCGGTCGACCGCGACCGCCTCGTCATCGCGTGCAGGCTCGCCATGGCGCGACGGGCTGCTGAAACGCTGAGTCTGCCATGAATCAACGGTTTTACTTCAGCGACCTGATTTTGATGTTCCGATACGCGACCTTGTCGCCGTGGTCTTGCAGGGCGATGCGGCCGGCCGGGAGCTTTGCGAAGCGCGGAAGGTCGCGGAACTTCGAGGCGGCGACACGCGCCTTGAAGTCGTCGGACGCCGAGTCGTACTCGACGACCTTTTCCCCGTTAAGCCAGTGCTGCACCCGGGTGCCGCGGGCGACAATGCGTACGGTGTTCCAGCGATCGGGGCCGAAGGAGGCGTCTCGGTTGGGGGCGTAAAGGGCGTAAAGCGAGCCGGCCGAGGTGGCCGGTTCGCGGCCGTCGGGGTGGCGTTGGTTGTCGAGCACCTGCATCTCCGGGCCGGTTTCCCAGACGCTTCCGCCGTCCTCGGCGACGCGGTAGAAAATACCCGAGTTGCCGCCGGGGG
Organism: Tepidisphaerales bacterium; assembly: GCA_038247815.1. Taxonomy (GTDB): domain Bacteria; phylum Planctomycetota; class Phycisphaerae; order Tepidisphaerales; family Tepidisphaeraceae; genus JBBRUM01. Next base: position 3,238 of record JBBRUM010000219.1, read on the forward strand.
CGACCTTCCAGTCGAGCGAGAGCTCGAAGTCGGAGAACTCGTCGTTCGAGACGATGTCGCCCGCGCCCGCGAGACGGGTGAGCGCGCCGTTCTCCGCCCGCCAGCCTTCGGGAAGCGTGGGCCGTCCGAAGCCGCGGAAGGCGGCCTTTTCTCCGTCAAACAGCAGTTTCCATCCGGCCGCAGACTCCTCGGGCGAGAGCGTGTTCTGCGGCGGCGGTGGGGCGGTGGGGGACTTCTCGGCGGGCAGGGCATTGAGGGTGTACCAGGCTTCCGTCGTCCAAAGGGGACGGTCGGCCGCGTCGCGGAGCGAGTGCGGCAGGCGAAGGTAAACGACGTGGTTCTCCAGCAGGCCGGGCGTTTCCAGGAACAGCCGGCGGCGGTCGGGCGATACCGAGGCAGACGCGACGGAAAGGGCGGTGTCAGCGAGCTTGCCGCCGCCGTAGTCTACGGTGCGCTGGTATCGCCACTGGCGGAGGAGGAAATTCGACGGTTCGGTGGAGGCGGACGGGGACAGCGGCTGGGTGAACTCGATTTCGACTCCGTTGGCTTTTACGCGGACCGCCAGTGGCTCGAATACCTCGGTGGGAGTGTGGTTGAGCCTCTCCAAGCCGAACCACTGTTTACCCTCCTGGCCCCAGTTGCCAGTGCTGCCGACCGCCCCGACGTACAGCGCGCCGTCGGGCCCCCAGACCGCGCGGTTGATCCCGCCGTTGAGACCCTGCGAGAACCTGAATACGCAGCCGTTAAGCACCTCCCGCCCGTCTTTCATGACCGACTCGACGAAGGTGCGCTTCAGCCCGCCGTGGGTCACGTCGCCGTGGAGGATCTGGCCCTTCCACGGTCCCACGCGGAGGTCCGTCGGCTGGGAGGGGGAGTTGCCGATTTCCCCCTGCGGTAGCCAAGCGACGGGCGGCGTTGTGGGCTGGCCGGCGGCGGGGTGGTCCGGGGTTTTGTGGGCGCCGTAGAACGCGCCGGGAACGAGCTTCATCAGCGTGCTCGAGGGCAGCCAGTCGCCCTGATTGTCGGTGATCCAAATTGAGTTGTCGGAGAGCAGGCCAATGCCGTTGGGCGTTCGCAGGCCGGAGGCGACGATCTCATGCGTGCCGGTTTTGGGGTCGATGCGGATCGTGCTGCCGCGTTCTGCGGCTTGGGGGACGGTGTTTTCGCCGCCGGGGTTGATGGCGACGGCGAGGTTGGCGTAGAAGAACCCGTCGCGGTAAACCAGCCCGAAGGCGAATTCGTGGAAGTTGCTCGTTGCAGGCCACGAATTGCAGACGCTGCGAAAATCGTCGGCGAGGCCGTCTTTGTTGGTGTCAACGAGCTTCGTGAGCTCGTGGAACTGCAGCACGTAAATCTCGCCGTTGACGACCTTGATGCCCAGCGGTTCGGCGAGGCCCTTGGCGAACTGCGAGATCTTCATGTCCGCCGGCTTGCCGGAGGGGTTGGTGACAATGTATACGCCGCCCTCGGGTTCCCAGGCGCAGACGACCATGCGGCCGTCAGGCAGAAAGTCGATGCCGCCGACTTTGGGCTCGAACCCCGGCCGGTGGATCTGCGTGACCGTGAACGCCGGGTGGACCGCCGCCAGGGGCATACCGTCGCCGGGGCGAAGGTTGGTGAGGACCGGAATGAGGTTCTTCCGCCCGGGGCTGGTGACTTGGACGACGTTTGCTTGGGTGAACACCGCGGTGGTGGGAACGGGGGTGAACCCGGTTGCGCCGGGGGGCTTCCACTTCAGCGTGAGTTGCTCGTCGACGTAAGCGTCGAACATGCGGAGGCGGAGGGGGTGAGCGCCCGGCTGAAGGTTGATCGAGCCTTTCTTGGTGACATTCGCGTCGTGCAGCCCGTCGTGGTCGATGACGGTCTGCCCGGCGAGTGTGAAGTCTGACCCGTCGTCGGAGCTGAGCTCGAACTCGTATTCGCCGGCTGTGTCGACCTGCAGGTATCCAGTGAGGATGGCGAGGAAGTCGTTCTGGAGTTCGCCCGTCAAACCGAACGCCGCGAGGCCCTTGAGGTCGGGAGCGGCGACGACCATCGACACATTCGGCGTCTGCCCTGGAACGAGGTTCTGCAGGCGGCGGATCGGGCCGACGTCGTAGACGTACAACTGCAAACCGGGCGTCCGCGCGTCCGGCGTTGGAATGGAGGGTGCGACGGTGGAGCTCTGCCGGGCGAAGGCCGTGGCGGCGATCGCGGCGGAAAAAATTACGGCGGCGGTGCGGAGGTTCATTGGGCGGGCTTTCACGGTTGAAGGGCGTTACCGGGCGGAGAAGGAAACGGGAAACCTAGCCGCGTCGGGAGCGCGACGGAAGACGAGGCGTTGCTCCCTGCCGTCCACCCGTAGAAACAAAATGACATTGGAGCGCTCCACGCGGTGGCCCAGCCACTGCCTCGACTTCGGTCCTGCTTGAGCGAGGGCGAGAAGATCAGCCGGGATCGCCGGGCGCGTCGAGAGGGATTCAGACTCCCGGGTAGTGGGTTGTGCCGCGAGCAGGACCGTTCCCCGGGAAGCAGGCCGGGGGCCGTGTCGCGTGTCGTACACCGTACCGGTGAGGTGCACGTCGCCACGCCAGATTTTGTACAGAATCCCCTCGCGCGTGTCCCACGCAACGTGCACACGCTCGCCGAGGTCGATCACCAGCATGCCGGGACGGTTGTCCAAGGCGCACCGGAACGCGCTCACTGCCGGTGCCGCCACGACCACCGTGGTGGTGACACTCGGCGACGAAGACTTCGTGCAACTCGGAAGGAATCCGACTGAGACACAGCCTAAGCACAGGGCAATCCAGTGGCGTCGGGACAAGTTCGAACTCCTTTTTGTGGGAGTGGGGCGGGTCAGTGTGAGTAGTACGCGCGAATCGCCGTTGCGCTGCAAGTTTGGGGGTCGGAATTGTTTGGGGTTAGATTCGGCGTGATATGAAGAGCTTGAGACGGTTCGGAGTTTCGGCGGCGGTGTGTTTGTGGGCGACATTGTCGTGGGGGCGGGCGGGACCGTCGCTGGAGGGAGTGGGGGAGATTGCCGCGCCGGGCTTACCGGGTGCGGTCAGTGTGTGGGGCGAGTCGGCCCGGGTGCTGGTGACCGCGCCGGACGGCGAGTTGCGGTTGCCTTTGGTCGGAGCTGCCGAGTTCGCAATGGGACGTGCGGTGGCGTTCGCCCACGA
>JBBRUM010000220.1:0-6373 GCA_038247815.1 Tepidisphaerales bacterium
CGTTTTGCCCGCTGTGTTTGACGTCGGCAGCCGCGGCGGTGGCGATGCTCCTGGCGGCCGTGTGGACCTGGCGCCGCGGGCGGTCGAACCCGCTGGACACGGGTAGGCCGCTGCTGGCTGCCCTGTTTCCAGCCGTCGCCACCCCCGCGCTCGCCGTAACCGCCGTCCTCTGGATGCTCGGTCGCGGCGGGGCCGACGACCGCGAGGTGCTCGGCACGTTCGACGGCCGGCCCCTCACCCTCGCCGACTTCCGCCGCGACGACCCCGACTCACTCTCCGACTTCGACAACGCAGCCCACCAGCTCAGGTTGCAATACCTCGACCGCCGCTTCGCCGGAATGGCCATCGCCGCCGAAGCCCGCAAACGCGGGATACCCCGCGACGCGCTCATCCAAGCCGAGGTCGACTACAAGCTCGCCCCCGACCTCCAACGCGTCCTCCAAACCGCCCGCGAACTCTCCCCCGACGACCCCGACCGCGCCGCCAAGATCGCCGAAAACATGCTCGGCGAACTCCGCGACGCCCGCCGATCGGCATGGATCGTACAGCTTCTCGCCAACCACAAAACCGAAGTCCTCGCCCGCCCGCCCCTCGGCAGGGAGGTCCAGCTCGACCCCACGCTCTCAGCTCCCGGCTTCCTCGACGGCAGCCCGGACGCAACCCTGCAGCTCGTCGTCTTCTCCGACCTGCAGTGCCCGCTTTGCGCCGAGCTGAACTCCGTGCTCGCCGAGCTGCGAAAGCAGTTCGGCGACGATCTGGCCGTCCGGTTCCGCCACTTTCCCCTCTCCGGCCACGAATTCGCCGAAGACGCAGCCGTCGTCGCCGAGGGCATCGTCCGCGCCGGCAAGAGCTTTCCCGAATACAAATCCGCCCTCTACGCCCACAAGGGCGACCTCGACACCGACAAGATCGCCGCCGCCGCCCGCGCCACCGGACTTACGGGCGAGCAACTCTCCGCCATCCGCGCCGACGGCGCACTCTTAGACCGCGTCCGCGGCAGCGCCGCCGAAGCCCGTCGCCTCAAACTCTCCGGTGCTCCCGTCCTGATCCTCAACAACCGTGTCCTCGGCGGCTATATGGACACCGACACCCTTATCGCAAAACTTCGCCAAGCCGGCAGGTAACCATGCCCAACTCCCACCTCCCCCGCAAACCCTGCCAAACCTGCGGTCGGGAAATCGTCTGGCGCAAAAAGTGGGAACGCTCCTGGAACGATGTGAAATACTGCTCCACCCCCTGCCGCCGCGGAACCTCCCCCGCCGACCTCGCCCTTGAACACGCCATCCTCACCCTGCTCGCCAACCGCGACAAAACAGCAACCATCTGCCCCTCCGAAGCCGCCCGCGAGGTCTACGGCGAAAACTGGCGCCCCCACATGGAAGCAGCCCGCCGGGCAGCACGCAGACTTGTCGTCGCCGGCAAGGTCGAAATCACCCAAAGCGGAAAAGTCGTCGACCCCTCAACGGCGAGGGGACCGATCAGGGTGCGGTCCGTTTACGTGCGTTAATAGAGCAGCTATCGCGTTAACCTACGCAATTTGTTTGGGTGGCAACGAGTGGGCCAACTGGGGAATAACTTCACGTTCACTTTAACTCGTTACTTTGAAATTTAGTGGTGGCAATGGTTCAATGGTGAGCTAAAACATCTGTGCGTAATCTAGGCAACAGACGCCCTGTGGCGGGGCCTGGGTGGCGTCAACGAACTTTTTTTCTCCGGCGGTCCCGGAGTGGGAGATTGCATGCGTCAGTTTGGAACTTTGGCGGCTGCGGCCGCGGTGGTTTGTGTTGGTCTGATCTCTGTGAGCAAGGTTTCGGCACAGGTCACGCTATTCGATTCGGACGGTTTCTCGGCTCCGGCGTATGCGCTGGGCAACCTCGGTGGCCAGAACGGCTGGATCAATGACCCGGCCGCATCGACGCGGTTTCAAGTCGTTGACATCGCTGGCAACCAGTTGGTGCGTGCCGCCGGCGGCACGAACGGCAACTCGAACACTTCCTGGGTCTTCCCCGATGCGACCTACACTCCGGGCGCACTCGAGCAGGTCGTGATTGAAGCGGACATCGCCCGTGGCGTCGGCGCCACGGCGGCTGCGTCGTCGTTCGGCTGGTACGTTGACGTGTACGGCTTGACGGGCACCCGTACGTTCCGGTTCGGCCTGGGCGTGAATGGGATGAACCAGCCGGTGATCATCGTGACCTCGCGGTTCAACGCCACGACCCTGCTGTTCGACCCCACCGGACCCCAGACGAGCGTGATCGTTTCGGGCCCGATCGCGGTCAACGCGTTTGTTTCCCTCAAGGCAACGGCGGATTACACGACCAAGTCGTTCACGCTCAGCGCCAACGGTACGGACCTGGGCTTGGGCTTTATTCCGTTCGTTGACCTTGCAACAACGGGCATCGGCGATGCCGACCTACAGGTTTCGTCCGCCGCTGGCCGGTTGGATGTCGGGTTCTTCGACAACTACAAAGTTTCGACGGTCATCATTCCCGAGCCGTCTGCCTTGGGTTTGCTCGCTCCGGCGGGTTTGGTTTTGGCGCGTCGTCGCCGGGCCTAAGTAATACGATGGGGGGATGAATCGAAGGGAAGAGTCGCCCACCGGGACCGAGAAGGCCCGGTGGGCGGTTTGTTTATTGCGCTGGAATCGATTGCGTGATTTTGGGGGTGAATACCGGCGGGGAGTCTGGCATAATGCTTGGTCCTATGGCCAGACGTACCACCCGCGCGTCGAAGTCTGCAACCATGACCGCCGAGGCTCCTCCACTGACGGAGACGCCGAGGGCGGTCGCCGAAGTTCCGCGCCTGCGGGGCACCGGCACTCGCGACCCCGCGCCGCCCGTCACCCCCGACCCGATCCCAACTTCAGGAGAGCTCGGCCCGACACGGGAGGTCGTTGCGCGGTTTAACGTGGTGCCCGCCGTCGAGTCGTCGCCGCAGTGGCTGGAACCGCCGTCAGCCCCGACGGGTTCCGAGATGGTCCCGGTCAATGTCGTTGCCGTTGCGGTGTCGAGAACCCCGGAGCAGCCGGTGATCCTTCCCGATGATTCCGGCCTGCCGCCGCTGCTCTTTGAGGTCGGTTGGGAGGTCTGCTGGCAGCTTGGCGGGATTTACACCGTTCTCCGCAGCAAGGCCCCGGCGATGCAGGCCCGGTGGGGGGATCGGTACACGCTCGTCGGCCCGTACAACCCGAAAACGGCCGCGATGGAGTTCGAGGCCACCGAGCCGGAACCGTTTCTCAAACTAGTCATCGGCCGCCTGCGGTCGCGCGGCGTCATCGCCCACCACGGCCGGTGGATGGTGACCGGGCGGCCACGCGTGATCCTCCTGGATCACCGCTCGCGGTTCGGCGAGCTGGCCAACGACAAGTTCCTCCTTTGGAAAGACCACGGCATCGCCACGGACGCCACCGACGGCGAGGTCAACGAAGTGGTGTCGTTCGGGTTCGCCTGCGCGATGATGTTCGAGGAGGTCTGCGCCGCCGCCAACAAGCGCCCGATCGTGGGCCACTTCCACGAATGGATGGGCGGCGTCGCCGTGCCCCGGATCGCGCACATGGGCCTTCCCGTCCGCACGGTCTTCACCACCCACGCCACGCTTCTCGGCAGATATCTCGCCGGCGACAACGCCTACTTCTACGACCACCTCCCCTTCGTAGACCCCGACGCCGAAGCCAAACACTTCAACATCTACCCCCGCTACCAACTCGAAAAAGCCGCCACGCACGCCTGCACCGTCTTCACCACCGTCTCCGAAGTCACCGCCATCGAAGCCGAAAAGCTGCTGAAACGAACCCCCGATGTCATCATGCCCAACGGCTTGAACATCCAGCGGTTCCACGCGACCCACGAGTTTCAGAACCTGCACAACTACTACAAGGAACGCATCCACGACTTCGTCCGCGGCCACTTCTTCCCCAGCTACAACTTCGACCTCGACAACACGATCTATCTCCTGACCTCCGGGCGATACGAGTACCGCAACAAGGGGATGGACCTGTACATCGAGATGCTGGCCCGGCTGAACCAGCGACTGAAGGAGTGGAAAACCCGCCCGACGATCGTCGCGTTCATCATCACCCGGGCGCCGATTAAAAACATCAACGTCCGCACACTGCAAAGTCAGACGATGTACGAAGACCTCCGCAATGTCTGCGAGGAAATGCAGGCACAGATGGGGTCCGCACTCTTCAAATCCGCCGCCTCCGGGCGACTGCCCAAGCCCGATGAGCTGCTCACCGAGGATAACGTCATCCGCCTGAAGCGCGCGCTGGCCGCGATGAAGTCCCCCGATATGCCCACCATCGTCACCCACGACATGGTCGACGACGCAGGCGACGCCGTGCTCAAGCACCTCCGATTCAAGGGCCTGTTCAACTCGCCGGACGACCCGGTCAAGGTCGTGTTCCACCCCGACTTCGTTACCGCCACCAGCCCGCTGCTGGGGCTGGACTACGAGCAGTTCGTCCGCGGCTGCCACATGGGCATATTCCCGAGCTACTACGAGCCATGGGGCTACACGCCGATGGAGTGCAACGCGCTGGGGATTCCGGCGTGCACGACGGACCTCTCCGGCTTCGGGGCGTATGTGCAGAAGCACGTCGAGCTTGCCGCGATGCAGGGGATCATGGTCGTGCGCCGCCGCGGCCGCCCGTTCGACGCGGTCGTCGAGGACATGACCGACCACCTCCTAAACTTCTGCCGCATGAACCGCCGCCAGCGCATCGACCAGCGCAACCGCGTCGAACGCCTCTCGGAAATGTTCGACTGGACAACCCTCGTCCGCCACTACCACGAAGCCCACGACCTCGCCCTCTCCCGTGGCAAGGTTGTCGCCGAGGGCAATGTGCAGGTGGTGCTGGTGTAGGCCGGCCCGGCTGTCTCTCCCCACCACGCGACGCCGACGACGCGTCGCCACCGCCCCGATCACCGCAAGCTCCGCCACAACCACGCACCTATACAACGCGCCCGGCGAAGAAGCTCTCGACCAGCGGCTGGATCTTCTGCCGCAGCGTCCCATTGGCGTACCCCACCCAGCTCACCGGGCTTGTCGTGTCCAGCGGCGCGTCCAGCGGCTTGCCATCCGCCCCCGTGATCACCACCCCCGCCTCCTCGGCGATCAGCAGCCCCGCGCAGTCATACGGATGGCACGCCAGCCCTTCCGGCACGCCCGCACGCCTGTAAAAAAGGGGACGTAAATCCGCGTTGAACCGGTCCTGCCCCATCGCCAGGCAGTAAAACTGTCCCCCCGTGCAGATGTACTGGTCGTCAAACACCGTGGCCAACGTAGGATCGACAAACCCGATGCCCCGCAGGATGTGGTTCATCAGCTCGCCGGCTTGGATCTTCGTCGCCGGGAAAAAGTGCGACACCATCGCAAACCCGTGCGCCAGGTCGTTCGCCCGGCTCGGCCGAAGCGTCAGCGGCTTCTCCCGCCCCGACCCCAACTCCGCCCGCACCCCGTGCGCCCCGCCCCCCTTCGTCGCCCACAGCACATCGGCAAACCCCATCTTCGACGTCGGCAACTCCGTCATCACCGCCGCCACACAATCCCTTAGCCGAGTCCCCTCCCCCAAGTTCGGCGCCACCGCCCCCAGCGACCACGCCGGCCTCTTGTCATACATAATCCCCCGCGTCCCATCGATCGGGTCCAGAATCACCCGGATCACTGCCTCCCCCTCCGGCGTTCCCTCCGGAAACACCCGCACCTCCCGCCCGTCCTTCCCCTCCAGCCCCTCCGCGATCACCACCATCGGCGTCTCCCGCCCCCACCGCTCGCAATAGGCCTCAATCACCGGCTCGACCAGCGCATCAATCGCATAGATCGTGTCCGAAGCCGACGACCTCTCCACCCCCGCCAAATCCTCCACCGGACTCTTCCGCGACCCCATCACAGCCGAACGAATCCCCCCCTGAAGCGCCCGAAGATGTCCCACAAGCTCAATAGTCGGCGGTAGCTGCATATTGGAATCCTTAGCCGGACATCACCCCACGTGCGACCGCCCAAACCACCCCTCCCGACCTCGCAGTCAAACCCAGACCGACTTCCTCACACCACCCCCCCGTTCCCCACCACCCACCTCCCCCTCTCCCAAGCGACCGGGCACGTCCCCCTGAACAGCTCCGTCGCCTTGCCCGTCAGTCGCGAATACTCCCCCCGGATCCGATCAATCGCCGCGTCGGCCGTCGGGGTCGTGTCGCACAAAACCGCCACCGTACCGCCCGCGCCACCACCGGTGATCTTCGCGCCGTACAGCCCGTGCTGCTCATTCTCCCTCACCAGCTTTACCAGCACGTCGCACTCCTCCGCCCCCAGCATCGCGTCGTTCGTGTACGAAAGGTGGCTGGCGTACATCAGGTGCCCGGCTTTGTCGAGC
>JBBRUM010000221.1:0-6362 GCA_038247815.1 Tepidisphaerales bacterium
CAGCACCGGAACTTCCATGTTGATCAGGTTCTCGATCTTGGTCAGCTCTTCGCCCTGATCCTTGGCGACGAAGGTGAAGGCCTTGCCCTTTGCGCCCATCCGAGCCGTGCGGCCGACGCGGTGCACGTATACCTCGGGGTCCTCGGGGATGTCGTAGTTGATGATGTGCGTGATGTCCTGCACGTCGATCCCCCGGCTGGCGAGGTCGGTGGCCACGAGCAGGTCGAACTTGCCCGTGCGGAAGTTTTTCATGACGCTGTCGCGCTTGTTCTGGGCGAGGTCACCGTGGATCTCGCGGCACTCCATTCCGTCCGCGTGCAGCTTTTTCGCGAGCTTGTTCGCTCCATGCTTCGTGCGGGTGAAGATGATCCCGAGGTCGGGCTTCTCCTTGTCGAGCAGCTTCTTGAGCAGGCGGTACTTGTCCCACGGCTGGGCCGAGAGGTAGTACTGCTCGACCTTTTCCACGGTCGGCCTGTCATCGGCACCGGGGGCGATGAGCTTCTCGACGTTCTTGCGCATGAACTGCCGGGCAAGCCGATCGATTTCGTCGGAGATCGTCGCCGACACGAAGATCGTCTGGTGCCCCTCCATCGGCGCAGCCGCGTTCTCCGCTGGGCTGGACGCGGCCACGTCGTCGGGGACCTGCGAGACGCGTTTCATCCCCTTCATCTGCGACAAAATTTTCCGAATGTCATCGCGGAACCCGATGTCGAGCATCCGATCGACCTCGTCGAGCACGACAAAACGGATATTGGCGAAGTTGATGATGCGCCGCTCGAGCAGGTCCATCACCCGCCCCGGCGTGCCCACCAATAGCTCCGGCCCGGACTGCAGCCGCTTGACCTGCGCCGCGATCTTCTGCCCGCCGTACACCGCCACCGTTCGGATCGGCGTGAACTGCCCGATCCGCTGAAACTCGCTCTCCACCTGCACGCAAAGCTCGCGTGTGGGAACCATGACAATTCCCTGCGTGGCCATCCCCTTGGTCGCCATTTGCAACAACGGAATGGCAAAGGCAGCCGTTTTCCCCGTCCCCGTCCGGGCCTGCCCGAGGAGGTCGATTCCCGACAGCGCCTTGGGAATCAGCAGCGCCTGAATCTCCGACGGGGTGTGATACTGCAAGTCGCCCAGCGACTTCAAAATCGAGTTCCGAACGCCAAGGGCCAGAAATTTTTCGGGCAACGGGGGTTGTTCTGTTTTATCGCTCACGCGCAAATTCCAATGCAAGAGGACACAATGCAACTTATCACGGTGTCCCCGTCCCTTCCAAGCCGCCCTCGCCCGCCGGGTCGGCCCACGCGGCACTCGCATGGACCGACACGGATGGCGAAGGCTAGACGGGCCAACCACCGCGAACCCAATCCACCACGGACCAAGTCGCCAGATGTTAGGTCTGCTCCCACCTCCCCACCACCCCCCCACCTCCCTCCACCCCGCCTCATCCCCTGACAACCTTCCACGCTCGGGCATCGCCTTATTTCGCGTACCGGAAGTCGACCCGGAAGTCCGCGGCGCGGGGGCTGGGCGAGTTCACCTGGACCTGGTCAAACACGTTCGGCGTCAGCGTCTTGGTGAACCAGCCGCTTTGCCACACAACCTGCCCGAACGCATCGAGGAATGTCACGCGGTAGTCCACATACAGCTGCAGGTTGGTCGCCGCCCGGATCGGCACGGTGACGAAAAGGATCTGCCCTTCCGAATCGCGGTTGACGACCGGCGTGCCGATGGTGGTCTTGCGACGGAGGTCCTCGTCGGCGAAGTTGATCTGATTCGACGGATACAGCTCCGCCCGCCCCTCGATCGGTTTCTTGATGCACCCATTACCCGCGCCCAGCGTGATCGCCACACCCACCGCCGCCACTATCACATTCCGCTTCATAGTCGTCTCACTCGATAAACTATTTTTCGTGCCCTTCGTCGGGAACCACTCCCTCACCGCACCGCCTGCGTCGCAGGCCCGGGGGCGGACCACGCCCCGATCATATCGTCCATCAGCTTCCGCGCCACAAACCGCGTGTACTCATTGATCTGCCGCTTCTCCAGCGGCGGCGGAACGTCCACCACCGCGCGCCCCACGCTCCGCCCGCCTCGCGTGTTGATCGCCTCGGCGACGAGTCGAATCTCCAGCCCCCGGAACGTCTGCCGCGTCGGGCGGGCCTGCACCTGCACCAGAATGTCCGCGTCCAGCCGCTCCAAGATCTCCAGCAGCACGCCCTTCTCCCCGCGCTCCAGTCGCTGCTGCTGTTCCAGCGTCAACTTCGCCCGCGACAGTGTCGGCGAAATCAGCTCCGTGTTCCCTCCAGCCGACAGCCAGTCGGTCAGCACACTCTCCACCGCCTCGTAATCCATCGCCTTGACAAACGCCTCGTCAAATTGCCCCGGCGTCACCACAGCGCTCGTTCCGAGTGACGGCGAGTTCCCCGGCCCGGCCACGGACACCCGTTGGGGGTCCACCCCGAGTCGTGCCACGGGCCGGCCGGTCGGGTCTTCCGCGTCGGCTACGCCCACCACTGAACCGTCGAGCCGGCGGTTGACGAACACCGCGATCCTCGGCCTGCCAACGGCGTTGTACGCCTCGATAAACGCCCGCTGTTCAGGAAGGCGGTCGCGGACGATCGGCTGATCGTCAAACGTGCCGGGCGCCTGCCCCGGCACGCCCACCGCCAACTGCCCAGCCGACGGCGCCGCAATCCTCGGATCAAACCCCGACCGCGCCGCCTGCACCTGCCGAACCTCCGGCGGGGGCGACACCGAAACGGAGGGCGCGATCAGCTGTGCTGGTGCCAGCTGCGACGGCTGAACAACGCTCTGCGGCACCTGCCCCGGCAGCGGCCGCGCCGGGTCGTTCCTCGGTGGCCCGATCGTTCCCTCGGACGGAACCGGCACGCGCGGCGGAGGAGGCGAGTTGTCACAACCCGCCACCACGCCACTCAACGTCGTCGCCAGCACCGCCGCCATCAGCATCCGCTTCATCGCAAGTCTCCAAAATCCCGCCCCATACCCTTTGCCCCCCGCCGCATAGCCAGACACTCTACCCCCTCAAAGGATGGGACTGCCACCACCAAATTGCGCTTAACTCCAGTCTTTTCAACATGTTCCCCACCTGTCAGCCGTCCGGCTACACACCTCCCGGCGTTTGGGGTGTCTGGTCGGGTAGGTTAATCCCGCGGGTCATCCAGTCTGCCCTAGGCTAGACTATCCGCACCCTCTTTACCGGAGATCACCCCCCATGTTTCGTCGCGCAAGCTCGCTCGCACTCGCGTTGTGCTCGGTCGCTCTGGTCGGCTGCCACTCCGACCGCCCGCACGAGTATGGTCGCCAGCGTCCACCCGTAGACCAGATCGATTCCCGCGACCGCGGTTTGCAGTCCAAGGACGTCGTAGCCGCCTCCGACCAACTCGCCATGGACCTCATGGCCCTTCCCGAGATCAACACTTCGCCCACGCAGGTGACCATCGTCTTTACCACCGTCGAGAACCTCACGTCGGACCCCCGCGTGAGTTACGACATTTTCCTCGAGCGACTCCGGGTGAACGTCGCCCGACTGGGCCGCGGCCGCGTCGCCGTCATCGACAACCGCGACCGCGTGGCCAACATCCAGTCCCGCGAGCTCGACTCCGCCCCAAACTCCGACCGCTTCGGCCAAGGCGGCAGCCCCCAGGGCGGCGGCGGACCGGGCGGCATCCAACCCGAGTTCGCCCTCTACGGAAAACTCTCCGAACTCCCCAACCGCGCCACCAGCTACTACCTCGCCACCTTCCAACTCACCAACCTCCGCACCCGCCAAATCGCCTGGACCAACCAGTACGAGGTCAAGGTGCTGAGGTAGATCGCACCGGCACGGCGAAGTATGGGATCACCACAGAGAACACAGATGAACACGGAGAATGCAGATCACATTTCGTCCAAGCCCGTGCACGATGAGTTCCCTTCCGGCCTTTCCATCCGTGTTCATATGCGTTCTCTGTGGTTACAACGTATTTCTCTGTGCCTCTGTATCTCCGTGGTCTCCGTGTTGTTCACCGCGGCCGGCTGCGCAAGTGCGGTGTCAACCGGTCAGTCCGCGTCGCTTTCCGGCGACGACCTTCGGCGGATCACAGACGACATGGCCATGAAGCTCGCCGGCGACCCGGACGTTCGCGCTGCGATCTCCGTGGAGGGAGCGCTTCCCATCGTCGTCCTCCCCGTCGAGAACAGGATGACCGGCGAGATCCTCCCTCGCGGCCCGGCCATGGCGTACACCGCCCGCGTCCGCACCTTGCTCGCCCAGAAAGCCCCCACCGACTTCACCTGGATCGTCAACCGCGACGAGTTCAACGCCCTCCGCGCCCGCGAACTCTCCGGCGTCGACCTCGGCCCGTCCCCCGACGCCATCCAGCCACGATACGCCCTGCACGCCCGGTTCCAAACCCTTACCAACGACACCCGCGACGCCCGCAGCATCTACTACCTCTGCGTCTACGAACTCACCGACATCACCAACCGAAAGTCCCTCTGGACCGGCAGCTACGAACTTAAAAAAGCGGTGGTGAAGGGGTTTTTGGATTGAGCAAGAGAGGCGTTGAGGCAGTGGGGCAATGAGGGGAAAAGTAACGACGACAACGAAGCGAGCAAGCAGCGACGCACCCCACGAACGACCCATGTCCTCCCCTCCCCAAACATCCTCCGCCCGCCCCCGCGCTTCCCTCGTTGCCACATTGCCGCATTGCCTCATTGCCTCGTTTTTCCCCCTCTTGCTCACTGCCTGCGGTCCCTCCGCTTCCGAACGCGCCGCCTCCTCCGCCCGCACCGCGTACTTCGCCAGCGACTACCGCAGCGCCGCAGCCGAGCTACGTCCCTTCGCCAAACTCACCGACGAGAACTTCGCGCTCAACAACGCCCGCCTGGGGCTCACCTACCTCGCCGACAACCGCCTCGACGACGCCGAAGCCGCGCTCCTGAACTCCTACGAAGTCATCAACGCCGTCGGCGTCAACGCCGGGGGCCGATCCCTCGGCGCCGTCCTCGTCGATGAAAAAATCCGCGTCTGGAAGGGCGAACCCTTCGAACGCGCCATGGTCAACTTCTACCTGGGCCTCATCTACACCCTCCGCGCCGACCATAATAACGCCCGGGCCGCCTACGAAAACGCCCTCTTCAAACTCCGCGACTTCGACGACGCCTCCGACAACGCCCGCAAGGACGAACTCGAATCCAACTTCGCCCTCGCCACCATCATGCTCGGCAGATCCTGGCAACGCCTCGGCCGCGACGACCTCGCCGCCGCTTCCTTCGCCCGCGCCGCCCAGCTCAACCCCCGACTCGCCCACCTCGCCGACCCCGAACTCCACCGCAGGTCCAACGTCCTGCTCGTCGTCGACTACGGCTACGGACCCAGGAGAAACACCGACTTCGACGGCTCGATCCTCGCCTTCTTCCCGACCCCCTCCCAAGCCGGCCCACTCCCCACCCCCCGCCTCCTCGTCAACGGCCAGCCCTACGACCTCCGCGGCGCAGCCGCGCCCCCCACCGACCTCATCGCCCTCGCACAAGATCGCAGGTGGCAGTCCATCGATACGATCCGAGCCACCAAGTCCGTCATCGGCACTGGTTTGATCGGCGCGGGCGCGATCATGGGCGTGAAAGGCGTGAACGAAACCGGCTCGCGCCAACGCACCGATCTCGCCGTCGCCGCGTCCCTCCTCGCCGCCGGGCTCATCCTCAAAGCCACCTCCCAAGCCGACATCCGCGAGTGGGGCATCCTCCCCCGCACCACCTACATCCTCCCCCTGAACCTCCCCCCCGGCAGCCACAACCTCACGATCGACATGGGCAACGGCACCCAGCAGTCCCTCCTCGGCTTACCCGCCTTTGAACTACCCAACGAGCGCACCTTCTACATCCGCATGCAGCGCTTCTCCGCCGGCCCGATCACCTTCACCACCACCCCCTCGCCCGCACCCTGATCAGTCAGATCGCCCAGCCGCCCCCCACTCCACCACTGATCATGGGGACAATTTCGGCACACCCCTACAGCGCCTTGCGGAACGCAACCTTGTCGTCCCCGGCTTCGTGAAAATCCCAAATCCGCGCCGCCCGTTCGCAGCCGCACTTGAGGTAGAACGCCCGCACCCCTTCAAACTGCGGCTTCCCCGAAGTCTCTACCAACAGCACCCCCTTGCCCCGCTCTGAAAGCGCCGCCTCGACATGCTTGAGCAGCCCTTTACCCCTCCCACGCCCCTGCCTGTCCGGTCGAACGGCGATTAGTTCCACGTGCCCCGCGCCATCCGCTCGACTTCGCAATACGCCACACCGAGTACCCCGCCTGCATGCTCATCCGTCAGCCAAAACCGCCCCGAATCCTCCCCGCCCTCCAAGTACGC
>JBBRUM010000222.1:0-6350 GCA_038247815.1 Tepidisphaerales bacterium
GACGCCGCCTTCGGCGGAGCCCGCCGCGACGAGGAGCGAAGTCGCGCCAAAGAACGCGTTCTGAGCTTCCGCGACCGCAACCAAGTCTGGGACCCCAAGAACCAGCGCCCCGAACTCTGGCGCCTCTTCAACACCGCCCACAACCCCGGCGAAAGCTTCCGCGTGTTCCCCCTGAGCGATTGGACCGAGCTGAACATCTGGCAATACATCGAGCTGGAAAACGTCGAGCTCGTCGATCTGTATTTTGCGCGAAAACGCCCCGTCGTCAGCCGAGGCGGCATGTGGGTGCAGACGCACGACCTTGTCAAACCCGCCCCCGGCGAGGTGGTCGAGGAGCGGTGTGTGCGGTATCGGTCGATCGGCTGCCAGATGTGCACCGGCTGCGTGGAGTCCGAAGCGGCGACGATCAAGGAAGTCGTGCTCGAGGTGGCGGCTGCGCGAAAGAGCGAGCGCAACACCCGCGCCGTCGACAAAGACCGCGACGGCTCGATGGAAGACAAGAAGCGCGAGGGGTACTTTTAGAATTCGTTGCTCGCAAAGGGCGCTAAGCAACCAGAAGCAGAACTCAGTTTAAGTCGGTTCCACTGTTTTCGTATTTGTCCGTGCGTTTCCGTGCAAGTCCGTGGCGAGCATTTTATGGCGACAACATTGCTGAGACTGGTGACGTGCGGTTCGGTGGACGATGGGAAGTCGACGCTGATCGGCCGTCTGCTGTTTGACGCCAAGGGGATCTTCGAGGACCAGCTCGCGGCCGTCGAAAAGGCCACCACGCGGTACGGAACCACCGGCGGAAAGCTCGACCTGGCACTGCTCACCGACGGCCTCAAAGCCGAGCGCGAACAGGGCATCACCATCGACGTCGCCTACCGGTACTTCTCCACCCCGGCACGGCCCTTCATCATCGCAGACTGCCCCGGTCACGAGCAGTACACCCGCAACATGGCCACCGGCGCCAGCACAGCCGACGTCGCCATCCTCCTCATCGACGCCCGACACGGCGTCGTCACCCAAACCCGACGCCACGCTTACATCGTCTCGCTCCTTGGCATCCGCGAGATCGTGCTGGCGGTGAACAAGATCGACCTGGTCAATTGGTCGCAGGCGAAGTTCGACGAGATCGTCGCGGCGTTCGGCGACGTCGCCGAGGCCATCGGAATCACCGCCAACGTTCAGGCGATCCCCATGTCCGCCCTCACCGGCGATAACGTCACCGCGCGCTCGCCGCACATGCCCTGGCACACCGGCCCGGCGCTGCTCGAGTACCTCGAAAGCCTCGAAGTCGAAGACCTCCGCAACCGCACCGCGATGCGACTGCCCGTGCAGCTCGTCAGCCGGCCCGACATGCACTTCCGCGGCTACATGGGCGAGGTCGCCGGTGGCGAGATCCGCCCGGGCGACGAGGTCGTCGTGCTCCCCGGCGCGATGGGCGGCGGCGGAACGGGCGGCGCAGGCGGCGGGGTTCGAACACGCGTCGCCAAGGTCTTCAACGCCAACGGCGAAACCGACGTGGTCCGGGCCGGAGACGCCGCAACCGTCACACTCACCGGCGAACAAGACGCCAGTCGCGGCGACGTCATCGCATCGGCTGTCAACCCACCCACCGTCGCGACGCGGGTGCTCGCGCACATCGTCTGGTTCTCACCCGAGCCCGGACCCGTCGGCGGCTTGTACCGCCTCAAACAGGGCACGCGCCTCGCCCTCGGCACGCTCGCGGCGATCCGCCACGGCGTCGAGGTCAACTCGCTGGAGAAGCGCGCCGTCGACCGGCTGAACATGAACGACATCGCGCTTTGCGAGGTCGAATCCAACCGTCCACTCGTGTTCGACGCCTACGAGCACAACCGACGGATGGGCGCGTTCATCCTCATCGACCGCGTCACCAGCAACACCGTCGCCGCCGGGATGATCGTCGGCCAAGCCGGCGTCGCACCCTCCACCGGCCCCGTCACCGCCTTCGAACGCGCCGCGCGAATGGGCCAGCGCCGCGCCGTCGTCTCCGTTGTCGGCAACCACGCCTCCGCACTCGCCGCCGCCGTCGCGCTCGACCGCAAACTCTTTTCCGCCGGACACTTCTCCGCCGTCGTCGACGAAACCGACGACACCCGAAAAAACGCCGCCATCCGCGCACTCGCCGCAGCCGGCGTCATCGCCGTGATCGTCGGTCCCGCCGCAACCCAACACATCATCCGAACCGACGCCCCACCGCGCGCTGGCGAACCCGTCGAGAAGATGTACCGCGAACTGTCCGACGCAGGCCTGCTCAGCGCGCCGGAGCGGGATTTCGAAATCTAAACACTTGCCAGCAGATGCGGTGGAATCGAATCGATAATCCGCCGCGTCGCCTCGGGGATCGAAAGCGTGGCGGTGGCGACGGTCAGGTGCGGGGTAATCGGCGGTTCGTAGGGGTCGGAAACGCCGGTGAAATTCGGGATCTCGCCGCGAAGGGCTTTGGCGTAGAGGCCTTTGACATCACGCCGAGCGCACTCCTGCACCGACGCCTCGACGTAGATCTCCAGCACGTTGGGGTAAATCGCCTTGATCTCGTCGCGCACGGATCGGAAAGGGGAGATGGCGGCCACGAGCGCAATCCCACCATGCCGCGCGACCAGGTCGGCCACCCACCCCATGCGATGGACGTTGGTGTCGCGGTCCTCGCGGGAGAAGGTCAGCCCCTTGGACAGGTTCGTCCGCACGACATCCCCGTCGAGAAGCTCGATCTTCCGAGAAGTGTGCTTCGGAAGTTCCTCAAGGAGCGCATTCGACAACGTCGACTTGCCGGAACCCGACAAGCCGGTCAACCAGAGAATAAAACCAGGAGAAAACATGTGTGTAGATAATTAATAGTTAATAGTTGGTAGTTGGTAGTTGGTAGTTGGTAGTTGGTAGTTGGCGACAGATGCTAATGACCCGAGTCCCGTCTTCTTTCGACCGTGCACTTTCGAATTTCGGTCCTTCTTCGGACTTCAAATTTCGAGCTTCCGATCCTCCTTTATTGCCCCTTCACCGTCAGGCCCACCGGGTTAGCGTGAAGGCCGCACTCGGTTTTCTCCAGGCCTTGCCACCGGCCGGCGCGGGCGGAGGCGGCGGGCTTGGTGCAGTAAGTGCACCCGATCGAAGAGTATCCCCGCTCCAGCAGCGGGTTCAGCGGCAGGTCGTGGTTGAATACGTAGTTCTGCACTCGCGCCTCGTCCCAGTGCGCCAGCGGCGAGATCTTCCACAACCCAAACTGGTCGTCCCACGCCACCGTCTCGGCCCCCTGCCGCGTCGACGACTGATCGCGCCGGATCGCAGTGATCCATGCGTCATAGCCGGCCACCGCGCGGCGCATCGGCTCGACCTTTCGCAGATTGCAGCAGGCGTTGGGGTCGCGCGCCCACAGCGCCGGGCCGTGCAACTCGGCTTGGGCGTCGGGGGTGAGCAGCGAACGCACGCGACGGACGGTGATCCCATGGCGCTGCTCGGCGGCGGCAAGCGATTCGTAAGTCTCTGGAAACAGGAAGTCCGTGTCGAGCACGAACACATCGAGCTTGGGAAACAGCCTCGCCGCGATGTCGAGCAGCACCATTCCCCCCGCCCCACCGAATGAGCACGCCAGCGTCGCCTTTGCCCCAAACTGCTCATACACCCCGCGCACAATCCCCTCTGCATCGAGGGAATCGGAAGGAACCGCAGCTGGATACGTCATGAAAAAAAACCGCCAATCTTTACTCGCACCGCCTACACCTAGATCGCATAATCGTCCGGAAATATCCTCACGTCCGACGGTCTTGCGAACGCTTCGTCGCCGGGGTTGAGGTTCAGTTGCCTCCAGCGGTCGTGCGACAGTTCGATGTCCAATGTCTGGCTGTCCGGGCCGAGCGCCTCGACCTTTACCGTCGGCCCCGCCAACCTCACGCGCAGCAGTCGCACCGGAAGCCCGTGCGACAGCGCCGTCGCCGACAACTCGATCTCGTGAGGCCGGATGTACAGTCGCGCCTGCCGCCCATCGGTGACAAGCCCGGGCGCGTTGTGCGGCAGCGTGACGTTCCCCGCCAGAATCGCATGTCCGTTGTGGATGTGGCCCTTGATCAGATTTACCTGTCCCAAAAACTCGGCCACGAACGGCGTCGCCGGCCGGTGGAACAGCTCGTCCGGCGTGCCCTCCTGCTCGATGCGCCCGCGGTTCATCACCACCACCCGGTCAGCCAGCTCCAGCGCCTCCTCCTGGTCGTGCGTGACAAACACCGACGTCACATGGATCTCGTCGTGCAGCTTCCGAAGCCACTTCCGCAGGCCCTGCCGCACCTTCGCATCCAGCGCCCCGAACGGTTCGTCCAGCAGCAGCACCGACGGCTTGGTCGCGAGCGCCCTCGCCAGCGCCACACGCTGCCGCTGCCCCCCCGAAAGTTGCGACGGCAATCTCCCGCCGAGAGAGTCGATCTGCATCAGCCCCAGCAGCTCGTTCACCCGCTCCGCGATCTCCCCCTTCGTCGGCCGCGTCGCCCGGGGCATGACGCGTAGCCCGAACGCGATGTTCTCGAACACCGTCATGTGCCGGAACAGCGCGTAATGCTGGAACACAAACCCGATCCCCCGCTCGGCCACCTTCGTCGCCGACACCTCCGCTCCCGCGAGATGAATCGCCGCCGCCGCCTTCCCCTTCTCACCCATCGTATCCGGCTGCTCCAGCCCCGCGATGATCCGCAGCAGCGTCGATTTCCCCGACCCCGACGGCCCGAGCAGCGCCACAAGCTGCCCGTCCGGAATCGTCAGCGACACATCGTCCACCGCAATGAACCGGCCGAATCGCTTGGTGATGTTCGAAACCCGAATGCTCATCGCGCACCGCCTCCGGCCAACAGTTCCGACCCCACCCCATCATCCTGCGCGCCGCGCGCCAGCCGACCCGCAACCTGCTTCGCCACCAGCGTCACCAACCCCAACATCGCCAACAGCGACGCGCACGCAAACGCAGCCGCCGTGTTGTACTCGTTGTACAAAATCTCCACATGCAGCGGCAGCGTATTGGTCTTCCCGCGTATGTGCCCCGACACCACCGACACCGCGCCGAACTCGCCCATCGCCCGCGCGTTGCACAAAATCACCCCGTACAACAACCCCCACTTGATGTTCGGCAGCGTCACACGAACAAATGTTTGCAACCCCGACGCGCCCAGCACCAGCGCCGCCTCCTCCTGCTCGTTCCCCTGCGCCTCCATCAGTGGAATCAGCTCGCGCGCAACATACGGAAACGTCACGAAGATCGTCGCCAGCACGATCCCCGGCAGGGCGAAAATAATCTCAATGTCCCGCTCCCTCAGCCAAGGCCCGAACCACCCATGCAACCCAAACAACAGCACATACACCATTCCCGAAACCACCGGCGACACCGCCAGCGGCAAGTCGATGAGCGTCAGCAGCAGCCCCCGCCCTCGAAACCTGAACTTCGCGATCGCCCACGCCGCGCAGACCCCGAACACCATGTTCAGCGGCACGGCGATCGCCGCCACTAGAAACGTCAGCCGCAGCGCCGACAGCGCATCGGGCTCGGTGATCGATTCCCAATACACTCGCAGCCCCGCCCCCAGCGCCTCGGCGATCACCGCAGCCAGCGGCAGCACAAGAAACAGCCCCAAAAACACCAGCACGCCGGCGGTCAGCGACCACCTCACCAGCGCGGATTCCCGCGGCGCGGTACGGCTTGCAAAGTTGCTCATGCCGACACCCCCTTCATCCGCCGCCCCCACCACCACTGCCCGAGGTTCACAGCCAGCAACAGCCCGAAACTCATCACCAGCATCGCCACCGCAATCACCGCCGCCCCCGCGTAGTTGAACTCCTCGAGTCTCATCATGATCAGCAGCGGCGCGATCTCCGTCTCATTCGGCTTGTTCCCCGCGATGAAAATCACCGAGCCGTATTCGCCGATCCCCCGCGCCATCGCCAGCCCGAATCCCGTGAGGATCGCCGGAAACAGCGCCGGCAGCAGCACGCGCCGAAACGTCGCCCAGCGCGAAGCGCCCAGCGACGCAGCCGCCTCTTCGACCTCGGCTTCGATCTCCTCAAGCGCCGGCTGAATCGTCCGAACCACAAACGGCAAACCGATGAAAATCAGCGCGATCAAGATCCCCCACCGCGTGTACGCAATCTGAATCCCCAGCGGCTCGAGCAGTCCGCCCACCCAGCCGTTGGGCGCGTAAATCGCCGTCAGCGCAATCCCCGAAACCGCCGTCGGCATGGCGAACGGGAGGTCTATCAGCGCGTCAATCATGCGCTTGCCCGGGAACGAATACCGCACCAGCACCCACGCCACCGCCAACCCCGCCACCGCATTAAACGCAGCCGCCACCAGCGCCGCCCCGAACGACAAC
>JBBRUM010000223.1:0-6350 GCA_038247815.1 Tepidisphaerales bacterium
GGAGGAGGATCTGGTCGAAGTCGCCGACGAGGGCGGCGGCTTCGAGGATGCGGAAGGAGGCGGGCGCTCCCCCAGCCGGGAGGAAGCCGCCAATGAACTGCACGTCGAGTATGCCATCCAGCTGGAACACGCCGGAGACGGAGACGCGGTCGTAGGTGTTGTCGGCGGTGCCGGCGATCTCGATGAGTGTGGTGGTGCTGGGGGACAGCGTGAGGTTGACACCGAACGTGACGAAAGCGGGGCTGTTACCGGGTCGGAGGTCGCCTTCGAGGAAGACGTCGCCGCCGCCGGTGGCTCCGCCTGCGCCGGAGAAGCTTCCGAGGAAGACGGCGACGGAGGTGGTCGTTCCCGCGCGGGTGACGCGGAGCGTGCCGTTCTGGATCACGTCGTCGTAGAAGGTGGCGTGTGCGCCGCCGGTGACGGTGAGGGTGCTTCCGGCGCGGTTGTTGATGTCGCCGGTGACGTCGTTGAAGCCGGAGGAGAGGGAGACACCGCCGAAGTTGGACAGTCCCGAGTTGAAACGGAGCACGGCGTCTCTGCCTGTGATCAAGCCGGTGGAGACGGCGTTGGTAAACGCGCCGGCGACTTCGAAGCTGCCGCCAAGAACTTCAACCCTGCCGGCGTTGGTGTGGGACGGTCCGGTGAGTCGGAGCGACTGGGCAGCGGCGACCCGAATTTCCCCGGCGGCGAGGTTGTTAAGCTGCGCGCTGATGCGGTTGGCGGTGGAGGCGCTGCCGAGGATGTCGCCGTTGTTGGTGAGTACGCCCGTGATCGTGAGGTTCTGGGCGCGGATTTCGCCGTTGTTCGTCACCGATCCGCCGATGACGCCGTCGCCGGTGAGCACGCCGGTGGGGAGGACGGTCAGGCCCTCGGCTACATTGATTTGTCCGCCTTGGGAAAGCGTGAGGGTGGCGATACCGGTTCCGCCACCGACGTGAAGTCGCCGGACGTCGGTCGTGCCCGAGGATTTAGTGACCGTGAGGCTACCGGCGGGTGCGATGGTGACGTCGTGGGGGTCGCCGGGGGCGAGGGAGAGGGTCCAGTTCGAGCCGGTGTCGAAGCTGCCGCTCAGGACGGAGCGGTAGCGGAGGTCCGGGGTGAACGTGGCGATGACGGAACCCGCGAGCGTGCGGGCGGCTATGTAGATGACCTGTCCGAAGCCGTTCAGACTCTCTCGGCCGGACACGCCGGAGTTAGAATTTAATTGAAAGATGACATCGACGACCACTGCGCCGGCGAGGGTGTCTCCGCGTCGGGCGGCTTGGACGGTGTCGATGCCGTCGGAGAGGTAGATGGCCTCGTCGTCGGCGGATCCGCCACTGGTGCCGTTGAGGAAGGCGTTGAACGCGACCAGCCCCGCGTCGTTGAGGGCGGTGCTATTGATAAAGCTGCTGTAGGTTCCGTTTCCGCCGGGCACCGTTTGACCTTTCCGGGCGATCTGGGTGACCGTCCCGCCGGAGCCGCGGAAGATGCCTTCATTGTCGGTGTTTCCGCCGCTGGTGCCGGTGAGGACGGCGCTGAACGCGACCTGCCCCGCTTCGTTGAGGACAAGGTCTTCAAAGACGAGATACGTTCCGTTTCCGCCGGGCACCGTTTGACCTTCCCGGGCGATCTGGGCGACCGTTCCGCCGGAGCCGAGGAAGAGGCCCGAGTTGTCGGCGGATCCGCCGCTGGTGCCGGTGAGGGGGGCCAAGAACGCGACCTGCCCCGCGTCGTTGAGGACGGAGCTAGTCAAAAAGCTGCAGAAGGTTCCGTTTCCGCCGGGCACCGTTTGACCTTTCCGGGCGATCTGGGTGACCGTCCCGCCGGAGCCGCGGAAGATGCCTTGATTGTCGGTCGTTCCGCCACTGGTGCCGGTGAGGGGGGCGATGAACACGACCTGCCCAGCGTCGTTGAGTGAGTGACGAAAAAAGTCGAGATAGCTTCCGTTTCCGCCGGGGACGGTTTGGCCTTTCCGGGCGATCTGGGTGACCGTACCACCTTCGCCGCGGAACAGGCCGTCGTTGTCGGTGTTTCCGCCACTGGTGCCGGTGAGGGTGGAGACGAACGCGACCTGCCCTGCGTCGTTGAAGGCGGGATCAGTGGTCATGTTGCCGTAGGTCCCGTTGCCGCCGGGGACGGTTTGGCCTTCCCGGGCGATCTGGGTGACCGTCCCGCCGGAGCCGCGGAAGATGCCTTCGTTGTCGGTTGCGCCGCCGGTGCTTCCGGTGAGTAAAACGAAGAACGCGACCTGCCCCGCTTCGTTGATGGCGGGGGGAGCGAAAACGCTGTAAGTTCCGTTTCCTCCAGGTACGGTTTGGCCTCTCCGGGCGATCTGGGTGACCGTCCCGCCGGAGCCGAGGAAGATGCCCGAGTCGTCGTTAAGCCCGCTGGTGCCAGTGAGGAGGGCGAAGAACGCGACCTGCCCAGCGTCGTTGAGTGAAAGGCCATTAATGCCGCCTATCCTCCCGTTGCCTCCCGGGACGGTCTGTCCCGTGGTGACGATCACTTGCGTCAGCCCCGATTGGGCGTTGGCGGGGGATGAGCCGAGCAGCAGCGCGGCTGACCCCGCGGCGGCGAGGAGAAATCGTTGTCGATTCGTGCGGGTGGACGGCATGGGCAAACCTCTTGGGATCATGGAGTTCGGGCGGGCGGAGTTGTCGTACCGGCCACGTGGCAGGAAACATACCCCACAGTCCGTGGGGGAAGGATCGGTGTCACAATTTTTGGCATGACAAGGGCCGACGCTGATGGGTTGAGCCCAAGGGGTGACGTTGGGGGAGGACGGTCGGGCGGGTCGGTGGCGGGAAGGGTATTTTGGGTAAGCTGGCGAAGCTCAGGCAAAGTCGCCGTCACCGTCGAAGGTGCTTTTGCCCATGACGATGGGGCGGCGGGAGGCGATGTTCATGAGCAACCCGGCGAGGACGAAGTTGGCCAAGAGCGAGCTGCCGCCGTAGGAGATGAACGGGAGGGTGACGCCGGTGACGGGCATGAGCTTCAGCACGACCATGATGTTCAGGAACGCGCCGCCGGCGAGCATGGCGGTCAAGCCGATGGCGGCAAGCTGGCCGAAAGGGTCGCGGGTGCTGCCGGCGGTTTCGATTCCGGCAAGGAACAGTGCGCCGTATGCGAGTAGCACCACCAGCACGCCGAGGAAACCGAGCTGCTCGCCGACGAGGGCGAAGATCATGTCGTTGTGCGACTCGGGCACGCGGTGGCCGATCTCGATGTTGCCCCAGCCCTTGCCGGCGAACCCGCCCGACCCGAATGCGATCAGCGCATTGTGCTGCTGGTAGCCGGATTTCTGCAGCGTGCCGGGGTCGCTGGAGAACATCGAGTACACCCGCTGCCGCTGGTACTCCTTGACGACGGCGGGGAGGTGTTCGAAGGCCGGGGTGCCCTTATTGCCCGCGAACCACACCAGCGGCACGAACAGCAGGCCCGCCCCGGCGACGGTGAGCAGGTGCGACATGCGTGCGCCGGCTGCGAAGAGCATGATGAACAGGCAGGGCACGAACACGAGGGAGGTTCCGAGGTCTGGCTGCTTGAGGATCATCAGTAGGGGAACGACGGTGAGGAGAAAGGGCGGAATCAGCCCCGCGTACGACCGCTGCGATTCGCGGAAACGGAGGTAGTGTGCGAGGGTCAGGACGTAGGTGATTTTCACGAGCTCCGTCGGCTGGAAGCGGAGGAGTTTAAAGTCGATCCAGTTGCGTGCGCCGTTGACCAGGGGCACTCCGCCGAAGCCGCTGCTGTGGACGAACGGAAGCAGTGTGTAGAGGATGGCCGAGAGCGCGAAGATGTGCAGTATCCAGGCGACGCGGCCGATGGCTTGGTAGTGGACGACTTGGAGCATAAGCAGCGCGCCAAGACCGATGGCGGCGAAGAGGAGCTGCTTGGCGCCGTGCTCCGGGTCTTCGGCCCAGATCGAGCGGATCCCGATTCCGACGAGCACGCCGATGGCCAGCATGATCAGCCAGTTGGTCCAGGAGGTGAAGTGTCGCAGGGGGGAGAACATGGTGGAATTGGAGTGTTAGAGGAACGCTTTGGCGGCGACGGCGGGCCCCCCGGCGTCGCGGTGGATGATCCAGACGACGTCGCCGCGCATGGGGTTGCCCAGCGAGCGGGGTACGTAGACCGAGTACGTTCCGTCGCGCGTTCCGGTGGGGGCGACCTTGAGGTGGGAGTATCCCGGGGCGATGGGGGTGGTGGAGACGGAGAGCACGGCGGCGGGGGTGAGCTTGCCCGTGCGCCAGGTGGCCAAGATGCGACTGCGCTGCCAGATTCCGGCGGCGACCACCGCCCCGGCGACCGGAACCAGGAGGTACACGCTGATCAGGGCCGGGCCGATGCTCGGCGGAATCCGCCGGTCGGTCCAGCGGGTGGGGCGATTGGGGTCGTATCG
Source organism: Tepidisphaerales bacterium (assembly GCA_038247815.1). Classification (GTDB taxonomy): domain Bacteria; phylum Planctomycetota; class Phycisphaerae; order Tepidisphaerales; family Tepidisphaeraceae; genus JBBRUM01. Next base: position 4,385 of record JBBRUM010000223.1, read on the forward strand.
GATCGGGAGCTGCTGGCCGACGTTGACCATGTTGCCGGTTTGGGGTTGCTCGCGTAGCCAGCCGGAGACGGTCTGCTCGGCGCCGCCGGGAAGGGCGAACTTGAGTTTGATGGGCTCGGCGAAGTTCGCGCGGCGGTTGGTCTGCCCCATGCCCGCGATCTCGACGACGGTGGCGTTGACGGCCGTGCCGGAGACGACCAGCGAGCGGTCGTACGACCACGCCGAGACCTGCTTCACGCCGAGGTAAGTGGTGACGATCAGGATCAGCGCCGCCAGGATGAACCAGAACCGCACACGGGGGTCGAAGGTGGCGCGGCGGGACGGTAAACCGGCGGGGCTGCGGGGGGCGGGCGGAAGTTCGGGCGCCTGCACGATGACCTGGCGCGGGGCGTCGGGGTGGTCAGCGGTGACGGCGGGGGGGGATTGGGGGTCGGGTGGGGACTCGCTCATGGGGGCGGACTCCGTGGAGGGTGTCGGGTTCACGGCAAGGATAGCGCCGGCTGCCACGCCGGAAACGGGCCCGCCAAGCCGACGGCTTGGTCGTACTTGCCCGACAGATATCCGGCGTCTATGCAGGCCTGCACGATGTCTCGGGCGATGGGCGCCGCCGCCGAGCCGCCGCCGCCGCCGTACTCGACGAGTACGCAGAATGCGATCTTGGGGTCCTCCGCCGGGGCGTATCCGATAAACCACGCGTGGGCCTTGTCCACGCCGGTCTTTCCCGTGCCGCGGTACCATGGGGCCAGGGGGTTGGGGTTTCCCTGAACGGACAGCCGGAGCTGTTCGCGGACGACGCGGCCCGTGGCGTCTTTGACGATGTTGCCATCGGCGTCGCGCTTGCGGAAGGTGAAGGGGGCGGCTTGGGCGGTGCCGGTCTTACCCGCAACGAGGATGTCTTCGCGTTTGAGGACGTTTCCGCTGCCGGCGCGGGTGTTGACGACCTTGACCATTCCATCGCGGGCGGCTTTGACGGCGGCGGAGTCGAGGTCGAGGTCGACGCGTTCCGGGATTCCGTCGGCTGTCAGGGAAGGGGACAGGGGCATGCCAAAGGGAACGAGGCGTGGTCGCATCCACACGCCGTCGCGGGCGATGGTGGCGGCGACGTTGGCCATCTGGATGGGCGTGGCGCGAACGCTTCCCTGGCCGATCCCGGCAAACCAGCTGGTGCTCTTGGCGAGGTATGCCGGTACCGGGCGGTCCGAGGGAACGCTCCCTTTTGCCTCGCCGACGCCGACGCCAGTCGGGCGGCCCAAGCCGAATCGTATCATCCACTCCGAGATCTTCGCGATACCCATCCGGTCGCCGCAGGTTTCAAAGTAGATGTTGCACGACCGCTGGATCGCGTCGACGAAATCAAGGTTGCCGGTGGGGTGGGGGTCTTCCCACGGGATGAACCGGTGGTCGGTCTGGTTCCGCGTCATCGTCCAGCACCGGCCGACGCTGTACTGCCTGCCGCCGATCACGAGGTAACCGTTGCAGGCGATGGGCTCACGCAACCCGACGAAACCGCCACTGATTGCGGCAACGCCCACCAGCGGTTTAATCGTGCTGCCCGGTTCGAGCATCGACATGGTCGCCCGGTTGATCAGCGGCAGGTTGATCTCGTCTTCCAGGAGCTTGGGCAGGTCGATGTCGATGGTGTTGGGGTCGAAGGTGGGGTAACTGGCCAGGGCGCGGACCTCGCCGGTGGGCACGTCGATGACGACGGCCGCCCCGTGCATGGGGGAGACTTCGTAGACGCCCTTGGAGACCTCGAAGCGGGCCTTGGCGAAGAGATTCTGGATCTTGGCTTGGAGGTCGATGTCGATGGTGGTCTGGACGTTGTTCCCGGTCACCGCTTCGATGGTTTCGACGACTTCCTGTTGTCCGGCGAGACGGACGAGCTTTCCGCGTCGGCCGCGGAGCTGGGGTTCGAAGAGCGCTTCAAGCCCGGCGCGACCGACCTGATCGAACGGCAGATACTGCC
>JBBRUM010000224.1:0-6325 GCA_038247815.1 Tepidisphaerales bacterium
GCGTTTGAGAGTTACACCCTCAACCAGGGCGTACCCCAACGGGCCGTCGACGTGTGGATGGGCCACGCCGGCGACGGGTCGATGTCGCGGACTTACTACCACCTCGACGAGGAGAACTCCGTCCGCCTGATGGCGCAACTGAAGTTCCCCGCCCCCGCCGAGGTCGCCGAGGATACCGGCACCCCGGCGTCGGACGTCTCTCTCACGCAGCCTTCACCCCACGACGCCGTCGAAACGGCGTCATCGTCTTCACCTTCAACCAAAGAGTAAACCATGCTCAAAATTAACAACATTATCGTCCTTGTCGTTCTCGCCGCGGTCGCCTTCATGCACGCCGCTACGCCGCCAAAGTACCCGGTCGAGCCGACTGGGCCTGGAATTTACAGGGACAAATCAGGGACAAAAGCCCCCGGAATCTTGCGGGGTAATGAAAAATCCCCCGGTAAAACCGAGGGATTATTCGAGGCCAGTGGCCACTCAACGGAGAGGAAGGGATTCGAACCCTTGCATGGGGTTTGACCCCCATGACCGGTTTAGCAAACCAGCGCTTTCAGCCGCTCAGCCACCTCTCCAGTGAACACACTATATCGGCGCGGAAGGCTGGGTTCCACACCCGGGCCGCAGCGGACGTGCGAAGGGGGATGCCGCCTCGCTCAGGCACCCCAAATGTACGAAAAATCACGGGCGGTCCGGCCTTGCCGCAGGAGGACGCATTTTGAGTCAAACCCTATTGAAGTAACCGCTGTTCTCACAGCGGGTATGGGACGTGAGTCGATTTACGAATCTGGCGATCCAGTCTGGCCTTTTGGGGCGCTGCAGGCTTGGCCGTATCGTGCGACCCTCCCGTGGGGTTCAACCTATCGGTTCGACCAAATTCGTGTCCCCAGTCTCGAACACGCCAGGCCGCCCATGACTATGTCATTCTACCCCATGTCCCGCCGCCGGCCAGAGAAAACAAACTTCTAATACGGGGGGGCTTCGCCGCGTTTCCACCAGTCGGCGTCGGCGCGTTCATCCTTGCGGGGGGGGTGCCGTCGGCGCCATTGTTTTCGTGTTCGCCGTTGTCGCCGTGGCTGGTTTGGCCGCCTCCGCGGACTTGGCCGGCGAGGGCGATGGCGAAGATCGGGGCGATGGCCCGGAACGTATCAGCGTCGTCGGTGGTGAACGGGCTGGCGCCGTCGCGGAAGAGGATGACGGTGGCGAGGCTTTCGCCGAGATAAGTGCAGTTGGCTGCCACCAGCGCCTGGCCGCGAAGGTGGCGCAGTTCGCCTGCCGTCAGCGACTTTTCCGACTCCTCCGCCGTCATCCGCACGAACCCCTCTCGACTGGCCCGGCGGAGCATGCCCTCCTTGAGCGCCTCGATCATCTCCGGGCTGGAGGCAAGCGTGTACTTCACATACGCCCCGAGCTGGAAGCCCGTCGTGGCGTCTGGATTGTCGCCCTGTTCGTCGGTGGCGAGGAAGACGGCGATGTTGGAGAAGCCGACGCGGCGCATGATCCAGTCCATCGCGTGGCAGAGGAGTTGTTCAAGGTCCTTGGCAGCGTCGCAGAGCTTGCGGAAGTCTTCGGCGGTGCGGACCGAATCGACCTGGCGGCTGAGTTCGCCGTAGGCTCCGACGAGGTCGTTGCAGAGTAGGTCGACCTTCTTGGCGACGGTCTTCCTGGCAGCCGAGAGCTTCCGCACGGCGCCGCGGAGGCGCTCGATCTTGCGGTCGCCGCGGGCGAAGCGGTCCTGATTGGCCAGTGCGGTCTGGACGCGTTCGGCGAGCTGTTCCTGGGTGCACGGGCGGGGGATGAAGTCGCTCACGCCGTTGCGGAACGCGTCGAGCGCGTCCTCGAGCTTTGCGCCCCTGGCGGTGACGACGACGGCGGCGTGCGGGCTGTTTTTGCGAAGTTCGGGGATGAGTGCCAGTCCGCGGCCGTCGGGGAGTTTCATGTCCGTCAGCAGCAGCGCGACCGTCTCGGTGGCGAGGATCCTGCGGGCTTCGACGATGGACTTGGCGGTGACGATTCGGCAGTCGAGTTTGGCGGCGCTGGCTTCGGAGAGCAGGTGGGATCCGCCGCGTTCGGCGTCGACGACCAGCAGTTTGGGCTGGGATTTACGGGGCTTCTTGTTTGCGGTTTCGATGTGCTGATGAGTCATGTCCGGAAGCCCTCGGAGGAATTTCCCCGGCGAGCGGATGCCCGCCGGTGTTCTCTTGCAGGGACGCTTCCGTGCGTCGTGTACGATCGTTCCCGCGTCCGACGCGGCCCCCCCGACCCTCCGGGACGGGATCAAACTACCCCGCCACCCTGCGGCCCACTTCCGTCCCTTTTTCCCCGCCGCGGTCGACGGGAAGGAGGAGGATGGCCCGGGTGCCTTCGCCGGGGCGGGAGTCGAGGCGGATGGACCCGCCGACGGCTTCGACCCAGCGCATGGCTTTGGCGAGTCCCATCCCGCGGCGGCGGCCCGCCGCCTTGGAGGAGAAGAACGGGTCGAACGCCCGCCGGAGCGTGTGTTCGTCCATTCCCGTCCCGTTATCCGAGACGGTTACCACGACGTGGCCGCCGAAGGGGTCGTGGGCGGCCGCGATGGTGACGCGTCCGGCCCCCGTTTGGTCGGTGGCCTGCAGGGCGTTGTCCAGCACCTCCGCGATCGCCGCTGCCGTCTGGGCGGGGTCGACCCGAACGGACGGCACGTCAAAGGAAGGCACTTCAACAGGCCTATCGGCCAATCCCGGTCGCGCCTTGGCCACCTCCACGGCAGCCCGGACAATTTCCATCACCGTCGCGCTCGCCACCTTCGGCGGCTCGGGTTTGGCGAAGTCCATGAGCTCGGTGATCATTGCGCTGAGGCGATGCGTCTGCTCGGCGATGAGCTGGGCGTTTTTCTTGGACTTCTCGTCGGTGAGTGTCGTGGCCAGAAGCTGCGAGCGTCCGCTAATCACGGCCAGCGGGTTGTTCATTTCGTGCGCCGCCCCCGCCGCCATTTCGGCGATGGTGACGAGCGTTCGGGCGCGGGTGACTTCGGTTTGTGCATGCTGCAGGTTGCGATTGGCTTCGGCGAGTTGTTCGGAGAGGAGTTTGGCTTCATCGCGGATCTGACTGGTCCGCAGGGCCAGGGCCCATCCCGACGCCAATCCGGTCATTTCCGCCTTCATAGCGGCCAGTCTTTCGGCCTCCTCGGCCCCCTCGCCGGACATCGACCCCCACACCACGCCGCCAACGCACGCGCCGTCTGCAACGAGCGCCGCCCAGTACCGTTTCACCCCCGTCAGTCGCGGCGACACCACGGGCAGGAGAAACGCCAGTTCCTCCCCCGCCAGCGCGACCGTGCCCGGTCCGCCCGCCGGGGCCGTCGGGCGGCCGAGCATTTCGACGACCATCGCCTGACAGTCTGCCCCCTTTTCCAGCACCACGACCTCCGCGTACGTCTGCCCCGGCGGAATCGAGAACGCGGCGGCCGCGCCGACATCCAACGCTTCCACCGCCGTTTCCGCCACCGCCCCGAGAACCACAGCGGGACTCGCATCGGCTTGCACGGTGCCGTAGAAGTCCGCGAGTGCGTCGAAAAACTTCGCCCTCACGGCCAGTTTGCGGTTCCTCGCCGCAAGCTGTGTGCTCACCCGCCCGAGCTCGCGGTTCGCCTGGCACAGCGCCTGCCGATACAAGTCAGAAGTCGAACTTTCCCCCAGCCCGAGCGCCGACGCCCGCGCCTCGATCATCCCGACGAGCTCACCCATCGCCGTCGCCACGTGCTCCTCGGTAACGCCGGCACCCTCCAGCAGCAGCTTCCGAGGAATGGCGAACGTGTGGTTGCCGCTATACCCCAGATGCTGCTCGCGCACGAGCGTGTCGGCCAGCGTGATCAGATTCACCAGTCTCGGGTTCTTCACCGTAGCGGGAAGGGCGCCGGGCGTTTGACCGTGCAGCCAGATGCAATCCCTCACGTTCGCGGGCAACTTCCACTTCTCCGCCAACCGCTTGCCCACCACCATGTGGTCCAAGCCGACAATCTGCCTCTCGAGGTCCGCGATGTTCCCGCGCAGCATCTCGGTGGCTTCCACGACTTTTGCAAAGCTCTTCGGCAGCGCCGTTTCGAGCGCGACCTTCCCCAAGTCATGCAGCAACCCGCACACGAACGCCTCGGACGGGTCCACCTTTGATTCGCGACCCCACACCGCCGCCGCCCTCTTCGCCAGCAGCTCGGCGCACGCCGCCACCGCAATCGAGTGCTTCCAAAACTGCTCGCGATTGAACACCCCGGCCCCCCCACCGTCACCAAACCCACCCGACTTCGGCACGTTGGCCGCCTGCATCGTCGACTTCGGCTCGTCCACCGGAAAAGTCTCAAACAGCGACACCGCCAGCACAGCCGACTTCACCGCCTCGAACCCCAGCAACACCACCGCCCGCTCGACCGAGGTCACCTCGGCCCGAACCCCCCCGTCCGCCCGGTGCACCAACTTCAAAATCCGCGCCGTCAGCGACGGGTCCGAGGCGATCAGCGAGATCACCTCCTTCGCCGAACTGTCCTCACTGCTCGTCGCCTCAAGCACCCGGATCGCCACCGCGGGTAGTGTGGGCAGCTCGTCAAGCTGCTGCAGCACGAGCTCGACACGCTTTTCCTTGAGCGCGTCCACCGGCTTGGCGGGTTCCTGTTGCAACGTCTCTGACATCCGGGCACCCTCTCCCTCGCGACACGTTTAAAATGTTTCGGGTTCCCCTCCCGAGCACGGGTCGGCGACCAATCAGATCGTCAAAAGCTGCCCGATCTTCTCGATCAATTTTTCGATGTTGAATGGTTTTTTGACAAACTCATCCGCCCCGCTTCGCATCAGGTCGTTGATCTCGTCTTGATTGACCACGCCGGAAACGATGATGATCTTTGTCTCGGCAAAGTTCGGGTTCTGGCGGATGGTCTTGCACACGACGTTGCCGTTAATGTCCGGCAGCATGTAGTCTAGGATGATCAGGTCCGGGTTGAACTCCTGAGTGAGCATCCCCGCGTCGTAGCCGCTGCGGGCGGTCTTCACGTCGAACCGGCCGTCGCGGGTGAGCACGTCCACGAACAGCTCGACAATTTCCGGATCATCGTCCACGACCAGAATTTTCTGCTTGCCGCTGTCCAGCGCGTCCGGCGGAATGCCGTTCTCACGCATGAACACGAGCAGACTCTCGCGCGGAATCCGCCGAAACCGGGACCCCGGGACCCGAAACCCCTTTAACCTGCCGGAGTCGAAGCAACGAATGATCGTCTGCTGCGACACCTTGCAGATGTCCGCCGCTTCGCCTGTCGTGAAGACCGTCTTCATGTCTGTTTCCTCACAACCTATTACGCCGGGTCCACCCAGATTGGATGAATACCCGATCTTATCCAGATTACCCATTCTATCATCGACGTTAAGATGGGTGAACTTAAATTGTCAACTGGCAATGCAGGTTACACACGAAGCACGATTTTAATCACTCGTCAAGAAATTGCGTCCGATTTCCGTCTTTTAGCGAAGACATCCCCGCGTGAACATGTACACCAAAGGAATACTTCCATGCATGATCTTGCCCGAAAAAATTCGCGACGTTCCGCTGGGTGCGTGTTGGCTGCGCTGCTGTTTCCCCTGCCGTTCCTGGCCGGGTGCTCGAATTCGAAGGTTGCCGACCAGTACAAACCCGCGCAACCCATCACCAAGTGGGACGACTCGGAGTGGGCTGCGGTGCTGGGCAAGGTTGTGACGCCCGGGGGAATGGTCCGATACCAACTCTTCCGCGACAACACCGGCGGAGTGCGCGACGCACTTTTTCGACACATCGGCAAGATCAACGCCGTCTCCCCCGAGAACCGCCCCGAACTCTTCCCCACGGAAAACGACAAGCTCGCGTATTGGATCAACGCATACAACGCCGTGTGCATGTACCGCGTGATCAAGCGGGGATATCCGGGGAACATGCTCGCGTCGATCCCTCCGGGAGCGATCTACTTCACGGATACCACGAGCATCGGCGGCCGTTCGATGAGCCTCGACACGCTGGAGAAGTCGAAGGTGCTCTCAGCCAAGGACCCCCGCGTGCACTTCGCGCTCAACTGCGCGAGTTACTCCTGCCCGCCGCTGCGTGGTGAACCGTTCACGGGGGCCCAGCTTGACGCGCAACTGACAGACCAAGGCCGCATCTACCTCTCCGACCCCCGCGCCGTGACCTCCGACGGCGGCGACACCGTGGGGCTGAACTCGATCTTCACCAGTTACTACCGCGGCGACTTCACCAGTTGGTACGAGCGGAAGTTCGGTAAGAAGGGGACCGTGCTTGATGCCCTTAAACAGTTCGCCGCGCCGGATTCGCCGGTTCA